>JAYZYW010000026.1:0-6589 GCA_036139835.1 Bacteroidota bacterium | reverse complement strand
TATTTCCAAGAATTTGGAGTGCTACTCAAGCAAGTCATGCTGGAGGCTATGTAAATTGGGCTGGATTAAGAAATAAAAATGTAACGCCAACATTTGGAGAAAATCTTACTTTTTTCTTTAAATATCAGATTGGCTGGTCGTATTTAAGATACTTTATGTGGAATTTTGCTGGAAGGCAAAACGACTATATGAATATGGATGGGAATGCATTAAATGGAAATTGGGAAAGTGGCATTGAATTTATTGATAATGCCAGGTTAGGCACTCCATCTTCTGATGTTTCAATCCCAAATCATCTGGCAAATAATAAAGGGAAAAATCACTATTTCTTTCTGCCTTTAATACTAGGATTAATTGGAATGCTATTCCACTTTAAAAAGAACAATCAAGATGCACTATCGGTACTTTTATTCTTTTTATTTACAGGAGTACTAATAATTGTATATTTAAATATTGTCCCTTTCCAGCCAAGAGAAAGAGACTATGCTTATGTTGGCTCTTTTTATGCTTTTTCAATTTGGATTGGGCTAGGGGTGCTGGGTATTTATGACTTTATAAACAAACATCTTGATTCTAAAACAAGCGCATCATTAGCAACTGTAATCGCATTATTAATACCTGCTTTAATGGCCGCTGAAAATTGGGATGATCATGATAGAAGTGGGAGATTTACAGCCCTTGAGGTTGCAAAAAATTATTTAAATTCTTGTGATAAGAATGCAATCCTATTTACAAATGGAGATAATGACACCTTTCCTCTTTGGTACGCCCAAGAGGTAGAGGGAATCAGAACAGATATTAAAGTCGTCAATTTATCACTATTTAACACGGATTGGTACATTGATCAAATGAAGAGAGCATCTTATGATGCTGCTCCAATACCATCTTCATTAGAACATGATGATTATAGAACTGGAACAAGAGACTATACTCCAATTCAAGAAAGATTTAAAGATTACATTGAAGTAAAAGATGTGGTAAATTTTATAAATAGCAACAACCCAAAAGTTAAGCTAAATACATCTGCAGGATTAAGAAATTACTGCCCTACTAAAAAGTTAAAACTTACAGTAAATGATTCCATTGCTAAAACTTTTGTTCCGCAAGAATACCATGATAAAATTGTTGATGAGATACAATTTAAGCTAAAAGGGTCTGGAATCTTTAAAAACAAACTTTTAGTATTAGATATTTTAGCAAATTTTAATTGGGAGCGTCCTATTTATTTTGCAATTACTGTTGGCAGAGATAATTATATGGGCCTACAGAAGTATTTCCAATTAGAGGGACTGGCTTATCGTTTAGTTCCCTACTCCGTTCCTTCACCAGATGGACAAACAGGAATTGTTCATACTGAAAAAATGTATGACAGGTTAATGAATCAATTTCAATGGGGTGGATTAAACAATCCGGAACTTCATTTTGACGAAACAAATACTAGAATGGTTATGAATTTTAGAAATAATTATTCCAGATTAGCCGAATCTTTACATCAAAAAGGAGAAGCTGAAAAAGCAATAGCCGTGCTTGATAAATGCATAAATGAATTTCCTGGAAATGTTGTTAATTTAAGTTATTTTTCTATTCCTATTATTGATTTATATTACAAACTAGGACAAACTGAAAAAGGAAACCAAATTTTAGCAACTATGATTGATGATCAGCTAACTGAAATTAAATATTTAAAAGGGTTTGATAGAGGTAGTGGACTTAAAAAGAACATTGAGATTACTGGTCAAGTATTAAGTAGTTTAACAAGGATCTTGCAAGTACACAAATTAGAAGATTTATCATGCAATTATACTAATGAAGACGGGATGTATTATAAAGAAAAAGCCGGAAATAAAGAGAGCGTTGATTATGCAACTTACCGCATAAACACCTTTATGGATGAGTATTTAAGCATTCAATAATTTGTTTGTAAAAACCCCAAAATTTATACGTGCTTTCTTCCCTTCATTAGTTTGGGAGAAAAAAAATTCTCAAAATAATATCTGGCTCACTTTTGATGATGGCCCTTCACCAAAAGCTACCCCTTTTATTTTAAAAACACTAAGAGATGAACAGGTAAAAGCTACTTTCTTTTTGGTTGGCAAACAGATAGAGCAATCTCCAGAATTATTTAACAAAATCATTGCAGATGGACATATAGTGGCAAATCATTCTTACTCTCACAAAAACGGTTGGTTATCTAATAATCTTACTTATCTCAATGACATTGAAAAGTGTCAAAAATTCATCCCTGAAAATAAATTGTTCAGGCCTCCATATGGCAAAATCTCTCTATTACAAATCAGACACTTAAAAAAGAAATACAAAATAATTTTTTGGGATGTGCTAAGCTGGGATTTTTCATTAAATATTACACCAAAAAAAGTACAAAAAAATGTTTTGGAAAACACTATATCAGGTTCAATATTAGTTTTTCATAATAATCAGAAAAGTTTAAAAAACATAAAACCAATCTTAAAAGACACCATACAAGAATTAAAACAAAAAGGATTTGTGTTTTCTACTACTTGGTAGCAATAACAAAATGATCTAAACACTTATCATTAGATGTCTCTACGAAGTAATCAGTATATTCTACTGAGTTTACTATTTCTGCATTATTATCTTGTAAATTATGTCTGTTAAATCTATTTAGAATATCATATGGAATTTGTAACATCCACCTAGGAAGCCAGTATTGCATATTCAAAATATCCCACTTAGTAATTCTTGCTACAGATTCTTTATTTTTCTGATAATACTCCATAACCTTTTCATTACCAAACACTCCTTTTAACTCTACATTTAGAAAAATACTTTTCATAATATCACCCATTTGTTTAGGAGTGTACTCCCTTATATGCCAAGGGCTTCTAGTTAAAGACATTAAAAGATTTGGGGTAGTCATTATTAACTTTCCAGCTGGCTTTAAAACTCTTTCTATTTCACGTAAAAAAAAATCATCATTCTGTATATGTTCAATAACCTGAAATGTTACAACGAAATCTACGCTTTCATTATCAATTTTTTGTAATGGAGGCACCTCCGATTGAATAAAAGTAATGTTATTTTTACCTTTGAAGTCTTGTGGAATATCAGGCGCATACTTATCAACTGCAATAAATTTATCAGCAATAGAAGCTAATTCCATTATTCCATATCCTTCCCCACTGCCAATTTCCAAAACTGTTCCTCTAATTATTTTTGCAGCTTCTTTATAGGCAATTAAATGTCTTTGAAAAACTACATTTTCTGAGGGGTCTAAACGAGTACTTCTTTCAGCAGTTTGTAAAATTCCCATTTCTTTTATAATAGGTTGGCAAATATAATATATTAATCCACTATTTCTACAAGTACTGGACAATGATCAGAATGCTTAGCTTGTGATAAAATAGCTGATCGTTTTAATTTAGGCAATAAGCTCTCTGAAATCATATTATAATCAATCCGCCATCCCAAGTTTTTAGCTCTTGCATTGGCTCTGTAACTCCACCAACTATAGTTGTGTGGGTCATCATTTAAATGCCTGAAAGAATCAATAAAACCGCTAGAAATAAATTTACTCACCCATTCCCTTTCTTCTGGCAAAAACCCTGAGCTATTTTTATTACTTTGAGGATTGTGTATATCAATTTCCTTATGACAGATATTATAATCCCCTGAGATTATCAGATTAGGAATTGTTTTTTTAAGCTCTAAAATATAGTCAAAAAACAAATCTAAAAACTCCATTTTAAAGGATTGCCTTAATGGATTACTCCCAGATGGAAAGTAAACACTCATCACAGAATAGTCTTTAAAATCAGCTCGAATTATTCTTCCTTCAAAATCAATTTTTTCTATACCACAACCTATTTCAACATGATTTGGTTTTGTTTTTGACAAAATAGCCACTCCACTATACCCTGGTTTTTCTGCCGAATTTATAAAACAATCGTAACCTAACTTATTAAAGCATTCTTTATCAAATTGCTCTGGTTGTGCTTTTATCTCTTGCAAACAAGCAATATCAGCTTGTAATGAATCCATCCAAGTATCAAGTCCTTTATTGAGTGCTGCACGAATACCATTTACGTTGTAAGTAAAAAGCTTCATTCTATTTTAAGTGGAATATTTTTGTGCCAAGCAAAAGCCCATCCATATATATCTCTATTAAATAATCTCCTTCTTTTAATAGATTTCTTCTTTTAAAATCAATACTGATGGGAAGTAATTGATTCTCATATTGCACTTGTTTTAATACAGAATACTTTTTTTCGCCCTCCTCCGCACTGAATAATTGCTCCCTGTTCGTATTGAGCAAAATCTTTCCATCAGGATTTAAATAGCGAATGTAAATATCTTTTACTCCTTTTTCTGCTATAGGATTATGCTTAATATCAAAAGTGGTTCGAAGCGTTATCACTTTGGATGCCTTTCTAGTTTTTACCTCTTTTCCGCTATTTCTATATTTTAGCGCCTCTACCAAAACGTCCCCTATTTCCAGTACAGATCCCTTATTTACTTTATCTATCAATTCCAGATTTTCTTTATTAAGCTTATAATTCTTCCAATTAATATTCTTATTCTCTTGTATCACACTATCCTTTTCAATCGTTAAATTTTCATTTTTCACAAGTAATGAGTCAATATTAGATAAATATCTTTTTGCAATATCTTTCAGTACAGCTATCTTTTTTCTAGCTTCAGTTAAATCATCTTTGGTTCTAATTAAATTTCTTATCTCGGCAATTTGATTCTGAATTATAGAGTCTTTGTCATGCAATTGATTATTCAAATTGCCATATTCATCAAGTAAGTTATCATGTTCATCTATTAAATCATCTAGATCGTCCCGCAAAGCATTTTTTTCTTCAAAAAACTGCATTCTAATTGCATCTTGTTTCTTTTCTTCTATCTCTTCAAAAATCAAAAAAACTACAAGCCCTACTATTATAACTAAAAGAATATAAAGCCATTTTTTTTTAGGCTTGTTTTCTGACAAATTACTCTGTTCCATTAATTATTGCTTTTTTTCTTTGTTTTTTTAATTTTTCTTCTGCTTTTTTCGCTTCAGGTTTTGCTTTCTCATCAACATAATTTAATCGTAATTCCGAGAGCATTCCATCAAGAACTTTCTCAATTTCTGATGAAATATTTCCTTTTGTTTTTTCTTTTAACATTTCCATCAAATCTATTGTCTGATTTACATATTCTAAATTTCGATTAACTGCCCCCGTTGGGTCGGCCATTTTTCCTAAACCCTGCATGGCAGATGTGTGAAACATATACAACAACTGCATAAATAATTGATCATTTTTCCCCATAATTCTTATTTAAATACTTTTTGTAAAATTGCTGAAACTCGCGCTTTGGGATTGTTTCTTATATTCTTTTCTTCTTTTGCGATCAAAACAAATAAACCATCAATTGCCTGATTTACAACATAGTCTTCTAAATCTGTATTAACTTCTTTTGTTAGTGGAATGGCATTATATCTGTTAGCTAAACTGCTCCAGTATTTTGTGAGATTTACTTCCTCAATTGAGCTTTTTACAACAGGCTTAAATTTTGCATACAATTCTTTTGAAGTTTGATTTTTCAAGTAAGTGGTAGCAGCATTGTCATCTCCTTTCAAAATAGATATTGCGTCCTTAATAGTCATGCTTTTTACTGCATTAATAAAAATAACTTTTGCGAAATTTGAGGCATCTTCAGCCGCTTCATTTAATGCATATTCAAATTCATCTACTTGTAATTGCATCCCAACCTTTACTAAAGTTTTTTTCATTTTTTCAGCATCTTTTGGAAATGGAATTTTAATTAAAGAATTATTATTAAAACCTCCTTCCTTTGATGCATTTGCAGCTGAATTTGTGGCCCCAATAATCAATGCTTCTTTTAGCCCTCTTACTATTTCATCTTTAGATAAAGTTTTAGGATTAATTACTTCTTGCGCCTTGATAGTCGCACTCTTTAATTTATTTAAACTGATTTGAGCACTCATGGTATTTACCAAAAACCCAAATGCTACTAATAATATAAATCTCATAAAATGTTTTTTCGCGAAAATAAGAATTTACTCTAAATTAAACGGCCACAGCAAAAATTTCATATATATTTTCAATATTTAATTTCTATGATAATTATAACGAATCCAAAAAATATACTTAACCCTCATGCGTCCAGTTCAAACTTTTTTAACTTGCTTCAACACACATTATTTACTTAAATCAATCAAAGCATACCACATTCCAAAGAACGCAATAATAAAGATTCCAATAAAAATCTTTTTTAATCTATCTTGTTCAGTATATTGCTCATTAATTTTATCAGAATAGGTGCGGATAAAATATATAGGCATTATTCCAAAAAGAATTAAAGTAACACTCCATCGCATAAGAAAATTTGCTCCAGGCCAATGCATTAATTTGAAGACAACTCCAATTATAGATATGCTAGCAAAAAAAAATCCTGCTGCAGAAACTAGTTTTTTATTTGTTAATTTAGAGTAAATCAAAGTTGGAATAAAAATTAGACAGAATATTAATCCTCCTAATAATAATGTAACTCCAGCACCTTGAAGATGAAAAGTTTTTAGTAAACACCCTATTATGAT
>JAYZYW010000025.1:0-13806 GCA_036139835.1 Bacteroidota bacterium | reverse complement strand
TGATAGGAAAGTAATTGCAATGGAACATTGGCAAGTAGTGGGCTCAATTCGTTAAAACACTTTGGAATTTCAATACAGTAATCCGCTAATTCTTTAACAGTTTTATCCCCTTCAGTAACTATTGCAATAAGCCTTCCTCCTCTTGCTTTTACTTCTTGTATATTACTCACCACCTTTTCGTAATTCCCTTTTTTAGTAGCAATAACAACTATCGGCATTTCATCATCAATAAGAGCAATTGGTCCGTGCTTCATCTCAGCTGCAGGATATCCTTCCGCATGTATATAAGAGATCTCTTTAAGTTTTAAAGCCCCCTCTAATGCAACGGGGAAATTATAGCCTCTACCTAAATAAAGAAAATTAGTAGCATCCTTAAATTGCTTAGCAATTATTTGAATCTGACTATTTGTCTCTAATACTTTTTCTATTTTTTCCGGAATAAGTTCCAGCTGGGCAATAATTTGATGGTAATTAGTATTTAATAATGTCCCTTTTTGTCTCCCTATCCTAAGTGCCATTAAAGTTAATATTACCACCTGAGTAGTAAATGCCTTGGTAGATGCCACTCCAATCTCTGGCCCAGCATGAGTATAGATCCCCCCATGATTTAATCTAGGAATAGAAGATCCTACCACATTGCAAATTCCCAAAACAGTTGCTCCTTTTTCTTTGGCAAGTTCAACAGCCGCTAATGTATCAGCCGTTTCCCCTGATTGAGAAATGGCTAAAACGACATCCTTTTCGCTAATAATAGGATTTCTATACCTAAACTCAGAAGCGTATTCCACCTCAACCGGAATTCTTGTTAAATCTTCAAAAAGATATTCCCCTATTAAACCAGCATGCCATGAAGTGCCACAAGCTACAATAATTATACGATCTGTATTCATTATTTTTTGTTCGTAATCAAAAATCCCTCCTAATTTTATTGCTTTAGTATCAGGATCAATTCTTCCCCTCATAGCGTCAAGAAGACTTTTAGGCTGCTCGTAAATCTCTTTTAACATAAAATGAGGAAATCCAGCCTTTTCAATAGTATCTATACTAAGCTTTAATTCATGTATATAGGGATTTACATTCTCATTAGCAATATTTTTTATCTCAAGCGAATCCCCACAATTTACTCTGGCAATTTCTCCATCTTCTAAATAAACTACCTCATTAGTATATTCAATAATTGGGATAGCATCTGATGCGACATAATACTCATCCCTACCAACTCCAATCAATAAAGGACTTCCTTTTCTTGCAGCAATAAATTCATTATTTACTCCTTCTTTCATAACTACAATTGCATAAGCGCCTACCACCTCAGCTAATGCTAATCTTACCGCCTCAAACAAATTTACCTTCTCATGATTCTTAATTTCTTCTATCAGATGAACAAGCACTTCTGTATCTGTATCACTTTCAAAAACATGTCCTTTTGCAATAAGCGCCTTCTTAATTGAATCATAATTCTCAACAATTCCATTATGGATTAATAATAATTTGCCATCACCTGAAGTATGAGGATGTGCATTTACTTGATTGGGAGCTCCATGAGTTGCCCATCTTGTGTGGCCAATTCCAATTGAGCCACTAGTGTCTTTATCAGTAACATAAGTTTCTAAATCAGCGACTTTACCTTTTTGTTTTAAAATAGAAATACCATTAGAATTCCCAATTGCAACACCTGCAGAATCATAACCTCTATATTCTAAACGTGTTAATCCTTTCATAATAATAGGATATGCGTCCTGACTGCCAACATATGCTACAATTCCACACATATTTTATAATTCTGAATAGTAAATTCTTAATTTGATATCCTTATTAAGGATCGTTCTGTTTGCATTTACAGCTGCCCCAGCTGGCAATAAATAAAGATCTGTAGTATAGGATTCATTAGTTAATAACTGATGAAAATATCGAGTGATATTAAATTCGTATTTATCGTTGTCTAAACTCCCTCCAAAATACGCATCTCCTTCAATAGTAAAATCTGACAAAAAGACATTATTCCCCTCGTCATTTACCCGTACTAAAACTAACTTTTCGTGTGCTTCATATTCATCTTGTAAGGCGTCTGCAACATTACAACTCATAGTTACTTTATTAATTACTTTTCTGTCTAATAGTAATTTGATCGAATCTAAATTATTGACAGAAATTTTCGCCTTATAACCCGCCATAGATTGAATGTATATTTTATCCAGTTCTTGAATTAAATTTGATAAAGGTTTTGGGTTAAAAAGATTAATACGAGCGGCATCTCCTCCTAATTCAAAATCTAGGGACAAAGTATCTATTCCACTTGCATCATTATGATAATAAATTTTGAGATATGAATTAGTGCCATCAGGATTTAAATACAGCATTGTGTTTTCTGCTAGAGCTAATACGCTAATACCCTTAAATTCCTGCAAAAAGGCCTCATTATCTTTAAGAATATCAGTTCCTAAATCCAAAATCTGCTGACCAAATTCATTTTTTAATTTAACTCGTAAAAATGGAGTCTCTGGATTGTCTGAAAGATTAAAAGCATCTATATTATAAACATTACCAATTGCTATTTCAAAGGAATTGCTGTAATAAATTGAATCTTTATAGATATCTTCATAAACTTGATAGACTTCTAAATTAGTGAACTCCTCAAGATCTCCATAGTAACCCGAGTAAGTATAAGACAATACTACCGAATCAACAGTAGGGTTGGTTCCTAAATCTGTATTATTCTCTATCAATAAGACTTGAGTATAAAAACTGCCACTATTTACTCCAAACTCAAAATCGCTTATCTCTCCCAAAATTAAATTAAGAGCTTCATCTGTTCGTAAAGAATCTTCTGATTCTGTTTTAGAATTAAAATCCTCAAAATTGGCACTACTAATTATTATATTGTCTGATGTTGGTTGTACTTCTAGACCTATCGTATTAGGGTCTGTACAGGCTACTGCAATTAAGCCAATTGTAAGGCTTAAAAATATTTTATTCATGTAATTAATTCTCTGTTAATGCCACCTCGTCTGGTTCCTCTTCTAATTCTTCTGATTCCTCATCTTGCTCAATAAGCTGCTCATAAAAATCTTGATAAGCATCAATATAATTTTCTGCCCCAGGATATTCCATAAACGGTTTCCCTGAAATTCTAATCTGCGAAAGCACATCTTTATCAATAGCAGTACTTGCTTGCACTACAGCATCAGCATAATCAATAGCAAATTTATGCAAGTTGTTAATAGTTGGTTTCTGAATTCCAGACAAATCACCTTCTTCTAGTTTTTCAAACAATAATTTTTCTGTAAGGTTGTTACTTAGTACTCCATCAAAACTATTGTCAAATACCGAATAAATTACTTTTACATTGTCAAATAATGGCTCTTCAGCATACAACTTTTTAATATACATAGGCACTAATGCTGCGAACCATCCTTGGCAATGAATAATATCAGGCGCCCATCCCAGCTTGCGAACAGTCTCTATAACCCCTTTGCAATAAAAAATCATTCTCTCGTCATTATTAGACATAAAATCACCTTCTAAATCATGAAACATTTGTTTGCTAGGGAAATACTCCTCATTATCAATAAAATAAACTTGTAATCTTAATTTCTGAATTGATGCAACTTTAATAATTAACTGATGATCAAAATCGTCAATGATAAGGTTCATTCCAGATAGACGAATTACCTCATGTAATTGATGCCTTCTTTCGTTTATAGTGCCAAACCTTGGTAAAAATATTCTGATGTCCTTGCCACTTTCTTGTGTTTTTTGAGGCAATAAATTTGCCACTTCCCCCATTGTTGTTTCTCCAGTATAAGGATTGATTTCCTGTGAAACATATAACACTCTCTTTTTCTTCATGGACTAAATTTTAATTTGCAAAAATATAGAAAAAAAAGCGTAACATCAAAGCTTTTCGTTTAGTTTTGTTCCCTTTACAACTTATAAACACCTCTTATAAATGAAGGTTTTTAAAACAAAATTGGAACTTTTATCTTATTTAAATGCCTGCAGACAAAAAAAATCTATTGGTTTTGTTCCAACTATGGGAGCATTACATAGCGGACATTTACATCTTATAGAAAGGACAAAAAAGGACTGTAAAATAACTATCTGCAGTATATTTGTAAATCCAACACAGTTTAATAATGTTGATGATTTTGCAAACTACCCAAAATCCTTAGATACAGATTTAAAAAAACTGCAAGATTTAGGGTGTGATATTGTATATACGCCAACTATTGCTGATTTATATGCTAAAGGAGAAAAAGCAAAAAAATTTGATTTTGGAACATTAGCAAGCGGCATGGAGGAAAGATTCCGACCGGGACATTTTAACGGTATGGCCACTATTATAGAAAAATTCTTCAATATCATAAGGCCGACAAAAGCATTTTTCGGGCAAAAAGATTTACAGCAATTGCAAATTATAAAAGCATTAGTTAGGCAAATGAATGCTCCAATAGAGATCGTAAGCATTCCAACTGTTAGAGAAAAGAATGGGGTGGCAAAAAGCTCTAGAAACAAACTACTTTCTGAAAACGCAAGAAATGAGGCGGCTCTCATTTACAGCTGCCTTAACTATTGTCTTAACAATAAAGAAAAAGGAATAATCGAATTAAAACTATACATTCATAATAAGTTCAAGAAACAAAAAAACATCAAATTAGAATATGCTGAAATTGTCGACTTAAATATTATGCTGCCAATTAACAAATGGCAAGCAAAGAATGAAAATGCCATTTGTATTGCTGCATATATTGAAGGGGTGAGACTAATTGATAATATTATTTTATAGTTTTACGACCATGAATAAAAAAGCTCTTTTTAAAATCTTTAAATATATTGCATCATTAGCATTTGCTTTCGGAATTCTTTATTTTCTTTTTAAAAACCAAGACCCAGCAAAACTTATTGAAGAAATTAAAAAAGTAGACAGTAAATGGGTAATTTTTTCAATGATTATTGGTGGATGGGCTTATGTAAGTAGAGGACTAAGATGGATGGTGCTTATTGAAACTCTTGGTTATAAGGCGTCAAAATGGAATGCTGTGTCAGCAGTTTCTATAGGATATTTTACAAATCTATTTATCCCAAGGGCAGGTGAAATATCAAGATGTACAGCTCTTAACCAAACAGAAAAAATTCCTGTTGACAAACTTTTTGGCACTATACTTATAGAAAGGGTAATTGATTTTATCTTTTTATTCACATTAACATTGTTGACAATTATTTTTAAGTTTAATGATATTTTTAAGTTTTATGTAACTTTACAATCACAAGAAACAAAAAATACAAACGATAGTAATATTCTCTTAATATTAACTGTTTTTTTTGGGGTTATAGTCTCTTTTATTTTCCTGAAAAGATGGTTTAAAAAATCTTCTTTTTATAAAAAAATACTAATTTTTATTGAAGGATTAAAAGAGGGCTTTAAAAGCATCAAAAACATGAATAGGAAATCTGCTTTTTGGGTTCATACTTTTAGCATCTGGATAATGTACTTTTTAATGACATACATTTGTTTTTTTAGTATGGCAGAAACTTCTCACTTAACAGCTGGAGATGGACTTTTTCTACTAGTTTTAGGAGGAATAGGTATGGTAATTCCAACTCCAGGAGGTATTGGCTCTTATCATGCAATTGTAATGATTGGCCTATATGTTTTAGGAATAGGAACTATATTTTTAGAAGAGGGCGGTGACCCTTCAAATAATCCTGCATTATTATTTCCAACCATAGTACATATAGCACAAACATTAGTTGCAATTATTATGGGCTCAATAGGTTTGCTAATTTTGTTTTTATCAAAAAAGAAAAATAATGTTACATCTTAGAAAAATAAACAGCAAAATATTTTCTATCGAAAATTTAAAAACTCAAACAAATACTTGGAGAAAATCCAGCCAAAAAATTGCCTTTACTAATGGCTGTTTTGATATTATACACAAAGGACATATTGAAGTGCTGGCCCGTACTGCTGATCTAGGTGATAAATTAATTGTCGGTCTAAACTCAGATAATTCTATACAAAAATTAAAAGGGAAAGGCCGGCCAATTATAGATGAAAACTCTAGAGCTATTTTGTTAGCTTCACTTAATTTTGTTGATGCTATTGTTTTGTTTTCTGAAGAAACACCCCTGAATTTAATCAGTACTTTGAGGCCTGATATATTAACGAAAGGTGGTGATTATGATATTAACACAATAGTTGGGAGTGAAATCGTTACGGAAAATGGAGGAGAAGTAATTCTTATCCCGTTTGTAGATGGAGTTTCTAGTACTAATATTATTGATAAAATCAAGAACTCTTAATGGCAAAGAAGATACAATCTGCTTTTTTTTGCCAAAGTTGTGGCACTCAATCACCAAAATGGTTAGGAAAATGCCCTCAATGTAATGAATGGAATACCTTTGTTGAAGAAATAATTACAAAAGAAAAAGATATAACAGGGGCTTTTAAAAGCAGTAAAATAAACACCCCAACCTTAGTAAATGATATTGATTATACAAATGAAAAACGAATAGTAACCAAAGATAAAGAACTGAATAGAGTTTTGGGAGGGGGGGCTGTTCCTGGGTCTCTTATCCTATTAGGAGGTGATCCTGGAATAGGAAAATCAACTTTGTTGTTACAATTTGCACTGAGCTCAAAAAGTAAAAAAATACTCTATATATCAGGAGAAGAAAGTGAGAAACAAATAAAAATGCGTGCTGAACGCATCAATAAAAATTCCGAACACTGTTATATTCTTACTGAAACTTCTATTCAAAATATCTTTCAACAAATTGAGCAATTACGCCCTGATATATTAGTAGTAGATTCTATACAAACTCTACACACTGCACATATTGAATCATCTCCTGGCAGTGTTTCTCAGATTAGAGAATGCACAGCAGAGCTCATTAAGTTTGCCAAAGAAACTGGGACAGCAGTTTTCTTAATTGGACACATCAATAAAGATGGAGCAATAGCAGGTCCAAAAATTTTGGAACACATGGTGGATACTGTGTTGCAATTTGAAGGGGACAGAAATTATGTATATAGAATTTTACGGACAATAAAAAATCGATTTGGTTCAGCATCCGAGCTTGGGGTGTATGAAATGAATCAGGAAGGTCTTAGGGAGGTAAATAATCCTTCTGAAATATTAATTTCTAAAAGAGATGAGGCTACAAGCGGAGTTGGAATTGCAGCTACAATTGAAGGGGCTAGGCCATTGCTAGTTGAAATACAATCCTTAGTAAGCTCTGCAGTATATGGAACCCCACAAAGATCTTCTACCGGCTATAATACCAAAAGAATGAACATGCTATTAGCTGTTTTAGAAAAAAGATGTGGATTCAGATTAGGCGCAAAAGATGTTTTCTTAAATATTACTGGTGGAATAAAAATTAATGATACTGCCATCGATTTAGCTGTAGTCTGCTCTATATTGTCTTCTGATCAAGATATTGCTTTAGATACTCTTACCTGCTTTGCGGGGGAGATAGGTTTATCTGGAGAAATACGAGCGGTAAATAGAATTGAAAGCAGAATTGCAGAGGCTGAGAAACTAGGATACAAGCAAATCATTATTTCTAAATACAATAAGTTCAGCCCTAAAAACTTTAAAATTGAGATTATGCAATTTGGAAAGATTGAAGAAGTGTTTAAGCTGTTATTTTAACGACTATAAAACTGAACAATTTTAATCTTTATTTTCTGTAATAGCATATGAATGTGTTAGATAAAATTATATTAATTCACCCAACAAAATGTGCTGGGACGACTATCTCCGAAAGACTATTTAAACTAAAGGGGTTTTCTAATAATGATAGTGCTTTTTATAGCGGCTATTCTTTTAATCGTTTTTTTCAAAATAACATACGATTTTTTTATTTCATTTTTCACTCAAAAAATTTAGTCGTTTATTTTATTTACCTGTTATTTTATTGTGTTTGTTTTTATTTTACACTACGAAATTTATTTAACCAAAATAAATATGGATTAACATTTGCAAGTGGAAGCATCCAGCATTTTACTTACAAACAATGGCAAAAAATAAAGAGCATAAGAGAAGATTCGATTTGTATAAGTGTCGTAACTCATCCGCAACACCGAATGGCTTCGTCGTTTTATTTTCTTGGCTATGACAAGCATTATAATTTTCTGGAATTTTTACAAAAAATACAAGATGGGTCTTTATTGTCATCTATTCAATTTTTAGGGTTTCGGAGAATTATAAAACAACATCTAATATCAATGTATGATTCTCTTACAGATGATAATGGTAAAAATAATATAGATTTCATATTAAAAAGAGAATCATTAAATGAAGACTGGGAAGAGTTTTGCGCAAAATATCGATTAAAGCATGATCCTCTAAAACATATTAATAAAACGAAATCAATTGCTGATTGGAAAGACCTATATAGAGTTTATCCGGAAGCCTCACAATTAGTATATAATCTGTATAAAGATGATTTTGAACATTTTGGATATACAATTATAACAACTTAACAAATTATCATCTCCAACAATAAATTATTATTTTAATCTATTGTTTTAATATCTGTGTAGTATGCTCTTTAGTATCTACCTTTGCAATAATATCCTCAATTACTCCTTTTTCATCAATAATGAAAGTGGTTCTACTTATTCCCATATACTCTTTTCCCATAAATTTCTTAAGCCCCCAAACTCCATAATCCTCAACTACTTTTTTGTCTTCATCCGAAATTAGTGAAAAGGGCAAATCATATTTTTCAATAAATTTTACATGTCTTGCTGAGCTATCAACAGAGCAGCCTAATACCACATATCCTTTCGCTAAAAGTGCTTGATGATTATCTCTCAAATTACAAGATTGAGCTGTGCATCCTGGAGTCATATCTTTTGGATAAAAATAAAGCACTACTTTTTTGCCTTTATATTGTTCTAATGTTATTGGCTCATTGTTCTGATCTACAGAATTGATTGCTGGAGCAATATCGCCGATTTTTAATTTACTCATAATTTTTATTTTATAATGTCCCTCTTTTTTCTTGTTCTCTTTCAATGGCTTCAAATAATGCTTTAAAATTACCTGCTCCAAAACCTCTTGCTCCCATTCGTTGAATTATCTCAAAAAATAAAGTAGGTCTATCTTCAACAGGTTTAGTGAAAATTTGCAATAAATACCCTTCTTCATCAGCATCAATCATAATTCCTAAGCTTTTTAAAGTTTCTATATTTTCTCCTAATTCATGATTATGTTCTGCTAATCGTAAGGGCACTGCTTTATAATACTCCTCAGGAGGATGAGAAAGGAATTCAACCCCTCTAGATTGCAATTTGCCAACAGTACTAATAATATCATTTGTTGCTACAGCTATATGCTGTGCTCCTGGTCCCTCATAAAAATCTAAATATTCTTCAATCTGTGATTTCTTTTTCCCTTCTGCTGGTTCATTAATTGGAAATTTAATTCTTCCATTTCCATTGCTCATTACCTTGCTCATTAAAGCAGAGTATTCAGTATTAATTTGTTTATCATCAAAAGATAAAAAATTAACAAAGCCCATTACATCTTCATAAAACTTAACCCATTTATTCATCTCATTCCAGCCAACATTTCCTACCATATGATCAATAAACTTTAACCCTGTTAGCTCTGGATTATAATCAGACTCCCATTTTGTATAGCCTGGTAAAAAAACACCATTATAGTTTTTTCTCTCTACAAAAATATGTGCTGTTTCTCCATATGTATAAATTCCAGAACGAATAACTTCTCCATACTCATCTTTTTCTATAGTTGGTTTCATAAAAGATTTAGCCCCTCTTTTAGTTGTCTCTTTCCATGATTTAGTAGCATCATCAACCCAAAGAGCAATTACTTTTACCCCATCACCATGCTTTACAATATGATCATTAATTGGTGATTTTGAATTTAAAGGAGTAGTTAGAACAATTTTAATTTTATCCTGTTTAACAACATAAGATGCGTACTCTTTGTTCCCTGTCTCAAGCCCCTTATATGCAAATGATTGAAATCCAAATGCTGACTTATAATAATATGCTGCTTGTTTTGCATTTCCAACATAAAACTCAACATAATCAGTGCCTAATAAAGGCAGAAAATCTTGTGCTCCTTCAAATATTTTATCTAGCCCATATTCAATATTCTTGATTTCACTCATAATAATTATCTATTTTAGAATTAATCTTATTCCTCCAGCCAAGATTTATGATACTTACCATCTGAAAGTGCTATAGCTGCTTTTGTTAATTTTAATGGCGCAAAAGTATCAACCATTACTGCTAATTCATCTGTTTTAGTCTCTCCTATACTTTTTTCCATTGCTCCTGGATGCGGTCCGTGGGGAATTCCTGCAGGATGTAAGGAAATATATCCTGCCTCAACATGATTTCTGCTCATAAAATCTCCATCTACATAGTATAACACCTCATCTGAATCAATATTAGAATGATTGTAAGGTGCCGGTATAGATTCTGGATGATAATCATAAATCCTTGGACAAAAAGAACAAATCACAAATCTATTAGTCTCAAAAGTTTGATGTACTGGTGGCGGTTGATGCACCCTGCCTGTTATTGGCTCAAAATCATGTATAGAAAAAGCATACGGGAAATTATATCCATCCCAACCAACGACACCAAAAGGATGTGATGCGTAAGTATATTCATGAATCATCTGTTCCTTCTTAATTTTAATAATGAAGTCTCCTAATTCATCATGAGTTTCTAATTGTTCAGGAACTCTTAAATCTCTCTCGCAATAAGGAGAATTCTCTAATAGCTGTCCAAAATGATTCCTATACCTTTTTGGCGTATAAACAGGAGTGTATGATTCTACTATAAATAATCTGTTATTCGGAGAATCAAACTTCATAGTATAAATCATACCTCTAGGGATTACCAAATAATCTCCTTCTTTATACTTTATATTTCCCACAAAAGTTCTGAGTGTACCTGTCCCTTTGTGAACAAAAATTACTTCATCACCATCTGTATTTTTATAAAAATAATCTTCTTCCAAATTTGTTGGGGCAGAAAGTAAAATATTCAAATCATTATTTATCATTATCGAAATTCTGCTCTCTAAATGATCGGCGACTTTAGGGGCTTCAAATCCTTTTAATAGATAAGATTTTAGATTCTTCTCTACAGCAATTTCTGGGGCTACTGAGTAAGCTTTCTTTATTTCTTTTACCTGTGTTGGTCTATGTAAATGATATAAAAGTGAAGCCATACCATCAAAACCAATAGTTCCAAATAATTCTTCATAATGAAGACCTCCATCTTCTTTTGAAAAGGTGGTGTGCCTTTTGTGTGGAATTTTACCTAATTTATGATATCTTGGCATACTGTTATTTTTAGGCAAATATAAGACTTAAAAGCAGAAACAACGCATGATTTATATCGTCCCTAAAATAAAAATGATAATTTTGCCTTACTAAATGAAACTCCTTACTTACAGAACAAATAAACTGGAAGCGCATCAAATAGGTGTGTTGCAAAATCAATTAATATACAGCCTAAATAATTGTTTTGGAGATATTTCTTTAGTTGAGTTAATTCAGATTAATAATTATCAAGAGAAAATAGCTTCTTTTATAAGCAATGAAGATTGTTTAAAACATGACATTAACAATATTACTATTTTACCTGCTATTCCAAAACCAACTTCTTTTCGTGATGCATACGCATTCAGAGAACATGTAGCAACCGCTAGAAAAAACAGAGGTGCAGAAATGATTGCTGAATTTGATCAGTTTCCAACATTTTATTTCTCAAATCATAATGCAATGGTTGGAGATCGGCAAGAAATAGAGCTAATGCCCGATCATTTTCATAGATTGGATTACGAATTAGAATTTGCCATTGTAATAGGAAAAGGGGGTAAAAACATCTTATCTAAAAATGCAGATAAACATATTGGGGGATTCTGTATCTTAAATGATCTTAGTGCAAGAGAATTACAAATGGAGGAAATGAAATTTAACTTAGGGCCTGCAAAAGGAAAAGATTTTGCAAATGTTTTAGGCCCATATTTAGTTACTCCAGATGAACTAGAAAATAAAAGTATTGACACCCCATTGGGGAAGAAGTATAACTTACAAATGAAGTGTTTTGTAAATGGCGAGCTACTTTCTGAAGGAAATGCTAAAGATATGGATTGGACTTTTGCTGAAATTATTGAAAGAGCATCATACGGAGTTGAATTATTCCCTGGAGATATTATTGGATCAGGTACTGTCGGATCTGGATGTTTGCTAGAATTAAACGGAAGTGGTAAAGCATTAGACCCTGATTATAAAGAGCAATGGCTAAAAGCAGGGGATGAAATTGAAATGCAAATTGAAGGACTTGGTAAAATTACCAATAACCTAATAAAAATGGACACCAATCATTCCTTATTAAAACTTAAAAAATGATTAAAACAATTGATATTACATCAGGAGAAACAGCCGGGATATACCAATATCTAACGTCAGCCGTTACCCCAAGACCTATTGCTTTTGTGAGCAGTATTGATTCAGAAGGCAATAAAAACCTAAGCCCTTTTTCATTCTTTAATTCGTTCTCGGTAAATCCTCCTATTTTAGTTTTTTCTCCTGTCAGAAGGGTAAGAAACAATACTTCAAAACATACTTTAGATAATCTTCATCAAGTAAAAGAATGCGTTATTTCCTTAGTAACAGAAGAAATAGCTCAACAAGTTTCTTTATCCTCTTGTGATTTTGATGCTGAAACAAATGAATTTGAAAAAGCAGGATTTACTGAAGTAAAATCAGATTTAGTTACGCCTGCAAGGGTTAAGGAGTCTCCTATCAATTTTGAATGTAAAGTAAATGACATTATTAGCCTAGGAGAAGAAGGTGGTGCTGGCAACTTGGTAATTTGTGAAGTATTAAAAATGCATATTGATGAATCTATTTTAGATAACAATAATGCAATCGATCCTTTCAAACTTAATATTGTAAGTAGATTGGGGGCAAATTGGTACGGAAAGACTACCAAGAAATCACTTTATGAAATTGCAAAACCTATATCTAGAATAGGGATGGGAATTGATAATTTACCAGAAGAAATTAGAAATTCTGAAATTCTAACTGGAAATGAACTAGCTATTTTAGCTTCTGCAGAAAATATTCCTGAGAAAAACGAGTTTACACTTAGAGGCAATAAGAATACAGAAGAAAAACATATCTTAGCCAAAGAATTCTTAAGCCAAGGGAAGATTGAAGAAGCTTGGCAAATAATATTATAAACAATTAAAAACAAATAAATTATGTCATTCAAATTACCAAAACTACCTTACGCATATGACGCATTAGAACCACATATTGATGCTAGAACTATGGAGATTCATCACAGTAAACATCATAACGGCTATACAAACAACTTAAATAATGCTATTGAAGGAACTGATTTAGCAGGAAAATCTATTGAAGAGATTTGTGCTACACCAGGATTAAGTGGTGGAGCAAGAAACAATGGGGGGGGGTACTTTAACCACTGTTTATTTTGGGATATTATGAGCCCTGGTGGAGGGGGAAATCCAACTGGAGCAATCGCAGGAGCAATTAATGATGCTTTTGGATCTTTTGATGAATTTAAAAATGCCTTTTCAACTGCAGCAGGGACAAGATTTGGTTCTGGCTGGGCTTGGCTTTGTATTGAAGCTGGAAAGTTAACCATATGTTCAACGGCCAATCAAGACAACCCTTTAATGGATGGCCAATGTGGTGGCACTCCAATATTATGTTTAGATGTTTGGGAGCATGCTTACTATCTAAACTACCAAAATAGACGTCCTGATTATATCA
>JAYZYW010000024.1:0-13848 GCA_036139835.1 Bacteroidota bacterium | reverse complement strand
GCATTTTCTTGTCTATTTGAAATGTTAAGAAACTTATACAATTCATCTCGTCTAGATACTAAAGTTTTTAGGTGCTCTTTTGTTACCATAATATAAAAATACTTATTCTTTTAACTCTCTTAATTTATCCCAAACTAAATTGCTTTCGTAACCTCTATTAATTAAATAGGCTGCTATTTGGTTTGTTTTTTTGAAATGATTTTTTTCTTTTATAGTGTCTTTCTTTTTATGATATTGTTTGTCTAACTCCTTTTGATATTCAAAATCGTTAATTTCCGAAAGGCCTTTAGTTATATATTTATCAGATATATATTTTTTTTTTAGTTCATTTTTGATTTTTATTTTCCCCCATTTTTTTATCTTAAATTTTCCTCTGCAAAATGATCGTGAGTACCGTTCTTCATCTACATATTTTTCTTGAATTAATAGGTCTAAGATATGCTTTTGGGAAATTTTAAGTAACCCCCATTTTTTCATCTTTTGTATTACATCCCATTGGCATTTATCTTGCAATGCACAATAAGCTTTCAGTTGTTCAACTGCAATTTTAATATTGTAACCTTTTTTTTGGGACATCACTCAAAAATACAATTTCTCAATTTAAATACTACTTTTGCTCTCGTGAAAAATAAACAAGCTATTTCTCTCCTTTTTTTAGCGAATATTATTTCTGGGATTGCTCAGGGGATCAGTATGATTGCGATACCTTGGTATTTTGTAAAAATTGTTTCTCGTCCTGAAGTTTTTGCAAATTCATATCTGCTTATTACTTTTTTGACTCTCTTTTGGGGATTGTATGCAGGGACATTAATTGATAGGTATTCTAGAAAAAGATTGTTTGTTATTATTAATATTGTTTGTGGCATATTAATTGGGAGTATTGCATTTTATGGTAATTATATTAGTTCCCTACCTGATTTTCTTGTAATTTTTGTGTTTGGAGTTACTATTTTTAACTATAATGTTCATTATCCTAATTTATATGCTTTTGGTCAAGAAATTACTGAGCCTAAGAATTATGGCAAGCTTAATTCATATATTGAAGTTCAAGGACAAGTTACTTCAGTATTAGCGGGTGCTTTTGCTGCTATATTACTTACAGGAACTGCTAATAATTCTCTTGAGATTGGGGGCTTTTCTTTTTTTCTTCCTTTTAATATTGAGCCGTGGACAATTTATGAAATTTTTTTGTTAGATGCAGCAACGTACGTTGCGGTGATATTTATATTTATGTTGATGAGATATAGCCCGATAGCAAAGGAAAGAATACATACAGAAGGTCTTTTCGATAGATTAAAAGGGGGGTTTCGGTACCTAAGAGATTATCCAATTATTTTCGTATTTGGTTTAGTGTCTTATATGCTCTTTGCATTTACATTGGTTGAAATCCATGTGGTTTTACCTTTATATGTGAAGAATTTTCTCGCTATGGGGGGTAATGTTTTTGCGTCTGCTGAGATTTATTATTCATTTGGAGCCATATTTTCTGGGCTATTAATTTTAAGATTATTCAAAAAATTTAATACTGTGATTGGAGTAATAATTTTAATGTTAGTTGTTGCATGTGCGTTTTATCTGATGTTTATATATAAGATTTTATGGATCTTCTTTTTGTGTAATTTTTTGTTAGGAATTACTAATGCAGGTGTTCGGATATTAAGGACTACCTATATTTTTAATCATGTTCCTAATAATTTAATTGGAAGAACAGGCTCTGTATTTAATACTTTAAATATTGTTACAAGAATGTTATTGATAGCGCTATTTGCTTCGCCATTTTTTCAAATAGATGATAATGTTAGATTTGGCTATTTAGTGGGAGTTGTGATGATGTTATTATCTGTTATAGTATTAATAATATGGTATACAAGAATAGTGACTGCTGAAAGAAATTAGGCTATTTTACTACTGAGTATTCTAAAAGGTGAAGTCTTTCATCTCCAGTAACAAGTATTTTTCTTTCAAATTTTTTGCTCCACTCTTTGCTGATAGACGATGAGAACCATCCTTCTTTTTTATTGATGTAAGAGGCTACAAATGGGTGTGTAGAAATATGAATCACTCCTTTTTGAGCCTCACTTAGATTATGAATTTTTGTCTCTATTTTATCAATTAATAGCAAGCTAGAATCAATTTTTCCATCTCCAGAACACATTGGGCAATTTTCCTGAGTATCAATATTCATTTCAGGCTTAACCCTTTGCCTGGTAATTTGTATTAATCCAAATTTTGTAGGAGGAAGCACATTGTGTTTTGCCTTGTCTGTGCTCATTGCTTTTTTCAATTTTTCGGTTAAGAGAATCTTATTTTTCTCTTGTTTCATATCAATGAAATCAATAATAATAATACCTCCCATATCTCTAAGGCGCAACTGTCTTGCTACTTCTTCAGCCGCCTCAAGATTTACAGCGAGCGCATTTTCTTCTTGATCTTTTTTTGCATCTACTTTTTTCCCACTATTTACATCAATAACATGTAAAGCTTCCGTGTGCTCAATAACAAGATAGGTCCCTTTTTTCATAGTTACATTTTTGCCAAATGCACCTTTTATTTGTTTAGTAACATTAAATTCTTGAAAGATTGGAGTATTTTTCTTGTGCAATTTTACAATCTTTTCTTTTTCAGGGGCTATTCTGGATAAATATTCTTGTAGTTTTATTTGTAATTCAGTATTATTAACATAAATGCTATTAAATTTTTCACTTAATAAATCTCTAAGTATTACAGATGCTTTGTTTAGCTCTCCATGAATTCTAGTGTTTGGTTTAGCATCTTTCAATTTTTTGCTAATTCCTTGCCATTTTTTATATAGATTTTTTAGATCTTTATCTAGCTCAGCTACTTTTTTCCCCATAGCAACTGTTCTGATAATTACTCCAAACCCGTGAGGCTTTATGCTCCTAATTAGTTTTTTTAATCTTGCTTGTTCCTCAGAATCTTCAATTTTTTGTGAGATCGAAACTTTATCAGAGAAAGGGATTAACACCATATATCTTCCAGCAATAGAAATCTCAGTTGTTAATCTTGGCCCTTTGGTGGAGATTGGTTCTTTTGCAATTTGGGTTAAAATTAAATCTCCACCCTTAAGAGCGTCATTAATTACACCATCTTTATTAAGATTAGCTTCTTTTCTAAAGTTCTTTAATGACGCAGTATTGAGTTTTTTGTTAATTGCTTGTTTGGTAAATTTTTTATAGGAGTTCAATTGTGGTCCCAAATCCAGATAATGTAAAAATCCATCTTTTTCGTAACCAACATTTACAAATGAAGCGTTTAACCCAGGAACTATCTTTCTGACCTTTCCTAGGTAAATATCGCCTGCTGAAAAATTATTATCGTGCTTTTCTTTATGAAGTTCCACAAGAAGTCCATCACGTAAAAGAGCAATTACTACTTCAGAAGGCCTTGAGTCGATTATTAGATCGTATTTCATGGCTTTTTCGTTAAAGAAATTTAGTTGTCAACTAAAATTTTATTTAGTTTTATGTCTATTTTTCCTTGAACGCTTCTTACGTTTGTGAACGGCAATTTTTAATCTTTTCTTTTTCTTAGCTCCTGACATGCTTTATATTTATAACTTTTATAAAAAAGTTTATTTTAAATTCATTTTTACTTCTTCAACAAATATTTTTGCTGGTTTAAAAGCAGGGATATGATGTGCAGGGATTATAATAGTTGTGTTTTTCTTTATGTTTCTACCTGTTTTTTCCGCTCTCTTTTTTGGTTTAAATGTTCCAAAACCTCTTAAGAATACAGCTTCATTTTCTGAGATTGATTCTTTAATCTCATTCATCATTGATTCTACTATTGCTAGAGTTGTTAATTTTTCAACTCCTGTCTTTTCTGCAATTTTACTAACAAGTTCTGCTTTTGTCATTTTTTGAATTTATTTAGTTTAATTTCTTTCTTAATTTTGAGCCGCAAATATATTAAAATAATTTGCTCTACAGCAAAGAGCGGTTGTTTTTGTATAATGTTATTTTTCAGATAGTTATGCGATTTAGTGAGATATTATTACAATGGTACACTCTTAATAAAAGAGAATTACCTTGGAGGAATACGAATAATCCTTATTTTATTTGGCTTTCTGAGATTATTCTTCAACAAACAAGAGTTGAACAAGGCTTGCCGTATTATTTGAAATTTATTAAGGTATTTCCCACACTGACTGATTTAGCATCTGCTAAACAAGATCAAGTATTAAAATTATGGCAAGGATTGGGGTATTATTCAAGGGCCAGAAACTTGCACTTTAGCGCTAAATATATTGTGCAATATTATGACGGGATTTTTCCCTCAACATATAATGATATTTTAAAATTAAAAGGAGTAGGAATTTATACTGCTGCTGCAATATCTTCATTTTCTTTTGGGTTATCATATGCTGTTGTTGATGGCAATGTTATTAGGGTTTTAAGTAGAATTTTTGGTGTTGAGATCCCTTTTGACACTACTTTAGGGAAGAAGAAATATCAGGAAATAGCTCAGGATTTGCTTGATGAGAAAAATCCTGCTGAGAATAATCAAGCAATTATGGAATTTGGGGCAATGCAATGCACTTCTAAATTGCCAAAATGTACTTCATGTCCTTTTGTCTCTGATTGTGTCGCTTATAATACAAATAGGATTGAAAAACTTCCAGTAAAGTTTAAGAAAATGAAGACGAAAAAGAGATTTTTGAATTACCTGTTAATACGAAGAGAGAATGATGTGATTTTAGGAAAAAGAAATGAGGGAATTTGGAAAGGATTATATGAATTCCCCTTTATAGAATATTCAAGTAAAAAATCTGAGGAAGCAGTTATCTCCTCTAATGAATGGATTGATTTTTTTAAAAAATCAGATTATAAAATTAAGTCCGTTTCAGATGAATTTATTCATAAGTTATCGCATCAGCAGATTTATGCGAAATTTTGGATAGTAAATGTTGAAGCCTTTGAGTTAGAAAAATATTCTTTTGTAAGAAATTCGGAACTTAAAAATTATCCCGTTTCAAGACTTATAGACAAATTTTTGAAAGAGCATAATATCATTTAGAAATTATGTATATTTGTTGCAATTATAATTCAAAATTTTTTAGATATGGCAGGAGTAAATAAAGTTATTTTAGTTGGGAATTTAGGAAAAGATCCTGAAGTAAAGTATTTAGATAATGGTGTTGCTGTTGCAAATTTCTCATTAGCAACAACAGAAAATTATAAGAATAAAGAAGGAGAGCGTGTAAGCCAAACAGAATGGCACAATGTTGTACTTTGGAGAGGATTGGCTGAAGTGGCTGAAAAGTATCTTAAGAAAGGAGCTAGTGTTTATATTGAAGGAAAGATAAAGACTAGAAAGTGGGAAGATAAAGAAGGGATTACTAGATATAGCACTGAAATCTTAGGTGATAATATGACTATGTTAGGAAGGAAATCATCATCAGAAGATACAACTGAACATACTTCTCAGTTAGACGATCCCAAAGATGACTTGCCATTTTAATTTAAATTTAAAGTAATTGGAAGAGGTCCCAGTCAATTGTTTATTGTCAATTTTTAGTGGTATAGAACTTCATCTATTTAGCTTAGATATTTTGTTAAGTTTATTAGCAATTCTGCTGCTGCTAGTATCATCAGCATTTATATCAGCATCAGAAGTGGCGTATTTTTCTTTAACTTCAACTGAGTTGGAAGAGATGGATAATGATAATGTACGTCAACTTCTTAAAAGCCCCAATGAGCTTTTAGCCACAATTCTAATAGCCAACAATTTTATTAATGTAGGAATTATTGTAATTTCTGCTTATCTCACTTCTATAGCAATCTCGTTTCCTGAAGGGTCTAGTTTAGAGTTTTTTTTTCAAATTGTAATTATTACATTTTTATTAGTATTGTTTGGAGAAATAATGCCAAAAGTTTATGCAAATAATAATGTAGTCACATTCTCAATGAGAATGAGTAAAGTATTAATTTTCTTAAAAAACGTAGTATATCCATTAAGTTATTTATTGGTTGCATCTACAAATTTTATTGATAAGAAGTTAGCAGCAAAACAAATAGAAATTTCTATTGAAGAAATCTCAAAAGCGCTTGATATAACCGAACACGAAAGTAGGGAGGAAGAAAGAAGAATACTCAGATCGATTGTTGAGTTTGGCAATACGGATGTCAAAGAAATTATGAAATCAAGGGTTGATATTTCGGCAATTAATAAAAAGATTAGTTTCACTGAGGCTTTGAAAATCATTGTAGGCGCTGGATATTCAAGAATCCCTGTTTTTGAAGAGGAGATTGATCAGGTAGTGGGGATTTTATACGTTAAAGATTTGATTCCGTATTTAAACGAAAAAGATAATTTTAATTGGGTACAATTATGCAGAACTCCCTATTTTGTGCCTGAAACTAAAATGATTAATGATTTGCTAAAAGAATTTCAAGCTAAAAAGAATCATTTAGCAATTGTAGTTGATGAATATGGAGGAACTTCAGGGTTGGTTACTTTAGAAGATGTGCTTGAAGAAATTGTAGGCGAGATTAATGATGAGTTTGATGTGGATGATAATGTGTATTCTAAATTAGATAAACATAATTATATTTTTGACGGAAAAATATCGTTAAATGATTTTTTAAAAATTGTAAAAGGAAAAATAGATTTTTTTGATGAAATAAAAGGAGAATCTGACACTTTAGCAGGCTTGGTTTTAGAGTTAGAAGGGAGTATTCCAAAGATTGGCACTGTTTGTAAAATGCCGCCATTTACTATCGTGGTTGAATCTGCTGATCTGAGGAAAATTAAGCGCTTAAAAGTAACTATTGATGAAAATTAGTATTGTGTTTTTGATAGCTATTTTTTTGGCTGCATGTTCGGATAATTATACTCCAAAGCCAAGAGCATTTTTTAAAGTTTATTTGCCAGCTAAAGCGTATGAAAATATTGATGTCAATTGTAATTTTTATTTTGAAAAACCAATTTATAGTATTTTGCAAAATACGAATCAAAATTGTTTTTTAAATCTTGAATTTCCTGATCAAAATGGAGTACTTCATATTACCTATTTTGCTCTTAAAGACAACTTATTAGAGCATATTGAGGAATCCAGAAAACTTGCATACAAACATGATATGATGGCTGACGCTATCTCGGAGTCAGTATATATTAATGATGAATATAAAGTTTACGGTTTGCTATATGATTATGATGGAGTGACAGCAACTGCAACTCAATTTTATTTAACTGATAGTACAAATCATTTTTTTAGAGGGGCGCTGTACTTTAATACTGAAGTTACAGATTCACTTTTGCCAATAAATAATTTTTTAAAAGAAGATGTTAAACACATTATTGAGTCATTCAGATGGAAAAGTCAGTAAAGAACTACTTAATACTAGTATGTTTGAGTATTAATTTGGGGGAGTTTTTTTATTAATTAGCAGATTTATTTACTCAACAATTATTTTTTTCTCTACACTTCCATCATTATAAATATAGAAGAGAGGAGTATTTGTGTTTTGTTTGTTTGTCTCTCTTCCTAAGATGTCAATAATTTTTACAAGTTCTTTTTTGGTAATATCCATTTCTAAGATATTTGTTGCTTCATTACATAAGTTATGACTTAGCATATTTGGTCTGTACTGATCTATTGCGGCAAGCATTCTTGTTTTTTGCCCGTTAGTGAACAGATTCATAACTGCATCATTTGTGTAGTCCATATAATTCATAAACATATCACCATTGGGATTTGTTGTGCCACAGCTATTTATATTGTGAGGGAATGATGGAACACCATAATTTTCTACTTCTTGTTTGGGGGTGTCTGAAACGTCGTCATTCCCACAAGTTCCCCAAGCTCCCCAAAGATGTTCTAGATTGAGCCAGTGGCCTATTTCATGTGTAGTAGTTCTTCCTTTATTATATGGAGCTGTTAGCGTTCCAATTGTCCCAAAATAGTTATATCCAATTACAACTCCATCTCCATCGCCAATCCAACCACTTGGAGGTGTGGCATATCCTAAAAGACCGCTTCCTAAATTACAAACCCAAATATTTAAATAATGATCATTTGGCCAGTCATCAGCTCCTCCAGCTGAAGAAGTATGTATATCGCTATCCATTCCAAATTGACCATGAGTAGTCTCAATTCGATTAATTCCATTTGTTGGTTGCCCATTTGGATCAGTTGCTGCAAGGCAAAATTCTATTTCACAATCTGCAGCAATTGATTGCCAAACATTTGGAGTCATAATATGATCAATATTTGTTCTTCTGTAATCCTTATTTAAAACATCTATTTGTGATTGTATTTGTGCGTCAGAGATATTACCAACAGGGTTTCCCTGTCCGTTTATTGAGTAGACTACATGCACCACAACTGGAATAGTTATAATAGTTTTTTCACTATGATTAGGATGGTCTTTAATCCATTGTTCCGTTTGAATATTTACTTTTGATCTTGCTAAAGCATAATTTGGATTATCTTCCATCATTTGCTTGGTAATCACTTCCGTTCCACATCTTTCTTGAGCATTAACAGAAAGAATAGATGCGACTAATATTAGTGTAAATATTTTTTTTATCATAGTAAAAGTAGTTTTCAAGTGCAAATTTAATTTATTTAACGAAATAATGGTGTTGAATGTTTTATAGAATCTTATTGAGTTAAAAAAAAGGTTAATTTTTTGCTTATTATATTAGATTGTTTACTTTTGCAGACCATTTTTTAAATTAATAATAATGTACGCAATAGTTGAGATAGCAGGGCAACAATTTAAAATTGAACAAGATCAACGGATATTTGTACACAGATTGGAAGCAAAAGAAGGATCACAAGTTAATTTTGACAAAGTTCTTTTGATGGATAATGCTGGGAAAGTAAATGTTGGCGCCCCAGTTATAAAAGGAGCTAAGGTAACCGCAAAAGTACTTGAGCATTTGAAAGGCGATAAAGTGATTGTCTTTAAAAAGAAAAGAAGAAAAGGATATAGGGTTAAAAATGGTCATAGGCAGTATTTAACGAAATTAGAAATCCTAAAAATTGATGAAAAAGCTTCTGTAGAAAAGAAAGCTACACCAAAAAAGCAAGCTAAACCAGCTGCTAAAAAGCCAGCTGCTAAAAAAGCCTCAGTAAAGAAACCAGCTGCTAAAAAGCCAGTTGCTAAAAAAGCCTCAGTAAAGAAACCAGCTGCTAAAAAGCCAGCTGCTAAAAAAGCCTCAGTAAAGAAAACTGTTGTTAAAAAACCGGAATAGATAAATTAAGAACCTTTAAAAACTTAATAAAATGGCACATAAGAAAGGAGCAGGGAGTTCAAAAAATGGTAGAGATTCAAAAAGTAAACGATTAGGGGTAAAAATCTTTGGAGGACAAGCAATCAGCGCAGGGAATATTATTGTAAGACAAAGAGGGACTGTACATAATCCGGGCGAAAATGTTGGTATAGGAAAAGATCATACTTTATTTGCATTAGCTGATGGGACCGTAAAATTTATTAAAAAGAGAAATAATAAATCTTATATATCAGTAGAAAATTAAGGATTGCTGTAATTTAGAATTTTAAAAAACTCTTGAGCAATCAAGAGTTTTTTTATTTACATTTGTTCCTTATTGCAATAAAAATAAGAAGATGCTACATATAAACAAGATAAGAGAAAATAAAGAAGCTTATATTACTTTATTAAAAGTAAAAAACATGAATGCAACGGAGTTATTTAATTCAGTAATTGCTTTAGATGATGCAAGAAAATTAACTCAGCACAAGGCAGAAAAATTTTTAGCAAAAGGAAATCAGTTGGCAAGTCAAATTGGTGAATTGTATAAAACCAATGAGACACAAGAAGCAGATGTTTTGAAAAAAGAATCATCTCTTATTAAGGAAAAATCAAAGGTGTTGCAACAAAAATTATCAGAATTAGAAAAAGAGATTCAAAATATTTTAGTGCAAATCCCAAATATTCCACACTCTTCAGTCCCTTCTGGGAAATCGGATGCTGATAATATAACAATTAAAGAATCAGGAAAAACTCCAGCCTTAATGGCTGGAGCTAAGCCACACTGGGAATTAACAGCTGATTATAATTTAATTGATTTTGAATTAGGCAATAAAATTACTGGAGCAGGTTTTCCTGTTTATACCAATAAGGGGGCAAAGTTACAAAGAGCATTAATTGCTTATTTTTTAGATAAAAACATTGCTGCCGGTTATACGGAATATTTACCTCCGCATTTAGTAAATGAAGCATCAGGCTTTAGTACAGGGAATTTGCCGGATAAAGAAGGGCAAATGTATCATGTCACCGAGGAGGATTTATATCTAATACCAACAGCTGAGGTTCCAGTAACTAACTTTTTTCGAGATTCAATCGTAAAAGATTTGCCAATTAAATGTACAGCTTACACTCCTTGTTTTAGACGTGAAGCAGGTTCATACGGAAAAGATGTAAGAGGATTAAATAGATTGCACCAATTTGATAAAGTGGAAATCGTTCAAATTCAGGACCCTGACAAATCATATGAAACTTTAGATACTATGGTGAGTCATGTGTCAAGTATATTGGACGAGTTAGAATTGCCTTATAAAATAGTGCAATTATGTGGAGGTGATTTAAGTTTTACTTCTGCACTTACTTTTGATTTTGAAGTATATTCAGCTGGACAAGAAAAGTGGCTAGAAGTAAGTTCAGTTTCTAATTTTGAAAGCTTCCAAGCCAATAGATTAAAGTTAAGATATAAAGATAAAAATGGAAAGACTCAGCTCTGTCATACTTTAAATGGGAGCGCTTTAGCTTTGCCAAGAATTTATGCAGCTCTTATTGAGAATAATCAAACTTCTGAGGGGGTCAAGATTCCAAAGGTGCTACAACCTTATACTGGATTTGATATTATAAAATAAATGCGTTTACTATTAGTGTTTTTACTGATTTCTACTTTTGCTTTTTCACAGCAGAGTAATCAGCAAATAGCATATCAGTATTATATTAATGGACAATATGAAAAAGCAATCTCTCTATATAAAGATTTGATAGATGCACATTTTTCAGTAGCTTATTATGAGCCCTATTACACCTCTCTTTTAAAAATGGAGAATTATAAGGAAGCTAAATATTTAGCCAAAAAGTTGGTTAAAAAATATCCTAAAGAATTACAGTATCAGTTGGGAGTAATTATTGCCGAAGACAAATCTGGGAATACTAAAAAAGCAGCTATTGCTTATGGAAAACTTTTTAAAAAGCTTGATGGAGGGCGCTCACAAACAATAAATTTAGCGAATACTTTTACTAGGAATGGAATCTATCAAAAGGCTCTTGAGGTATATATATTATCTGAAAAAATAAATCCTAAGAATAATTTTGGAATACAAAAAGCACAACTTTTTGCAAAAATTGAAGAGGTAGAATTGATGCTTAAAGAGTATCTTAATGAGATGGAGAGAAATCCTGCACAAACTCAAATGGTTACATCTCAGATTCAAAAATTTTTAGATAATGATGGAATTAAAAGTGATAAGAATTATAAGTTAGTAAAGAAATTATTATTACTAAAAGTAAGAGCCGAACAGGGGAGGACAGATTTTACAGAGATGCTAATCTGGCTTTTCATGCAAAATCATCAATTTAAAATGGCATTAATTCAGGCTAAAGCTTTAGATAAACGTATAAATTCAGATGGAGAAGGAGTCTATGATTTAGCGGAGATATTTTTAGATAAAGAATACTTTGAGTTAGCTGTAGAAGCCTATGATTATGTGATAGCAAAGGGACAACAAAATTCCCTTTTTGTTGAGGCTAATATTAATAAGTTGTACGCTTTAACTAAAAGTATATCTATTAAACATGAGAATGTAAGTATTTTAGATAATTCTTATACAAAAATCATAACTGATTTAGGGAAAAACAGAAATACAGTTCTCTTGCTTTCTAATTATGCTCATTTTAAAGCTTTTTATTTACATGATCTTCCAGCAGCTGAGAGTTTACTACAGGATGCTATGGCAATTTCTGGGGTTGATAATTACGATTTAGCAGAATGTAAGATGGAGTATGCTGATGTGTTATTATTACAAGGGAATATTTGGGAGGCACTTTTATATTGCTCACAGGTAGAAAAAGATTTTAAAGAACATCCTTTAGGGCATGAAGCTAAGTTAAGAACAGCAAAAATATCTTATTACCAGGGTGATTTTCAGTGGGCACAAGCACAATTATCAACTTTGAAAGCGTCTACATCTAAGTTGATTGCTAATAATGCAATGGAATTGTCATTATTAATAACAGATAATTACAATTTAGATACTACTGAAATTTCAATGCGTACTTTTGCTAATGCTGATTTGCTTCATTATCAACAAAGATATGATGAGGCAATACTAAAATACGATTCAGTATTAATTGCATTTTCCGGACATTCATTATCAGATGAAATTTATATGAGAAAGGCAAGCATTTATTTGAATAATGGAAACATTGAAGATGCTTTAGTTAATTATGAAAAAATAGAAGAAGATTGGAATTATGATATTTTAGCTGATGACGCACTTTATAAAAGAGCAAAAATATATGATGATATTTTAAATAATTCTGAATTAGCTATGAGATTGTATGAGCAAATTTTATTAGAGCATACTAGCAGTATTTATGTTGCAGAATCTCGAAAAAGATTTAGAGATTTAAGAGGGGATAATTTAAAAGACCAGTAATGATAATCTATAATGTCACTGTAAATGTTGAAGAAAGTATTACAAGCGATTGGTTAAATTGGATGAAAGCTGAACATATTCCTGAAGTGATGGCTTGCGGTATTTTTACCAAAGCCCAAATAAATAGAGTAATTTCACAGGATGATAACAATAATACCTTTGCTATTGCTTACACTTGCTCCAGCATGAAGGACTTACATCAATATCAAGTAAAATTTTCAGCTGAATTGCAACAAAAACATATCATTCGTTATGGAGATAAAGCAGTTGCTTTTCGCACTATCATGGAAGTTATAGAAGTATTTTAAAAACAGATTTTTGTTTTGAAAAAACTCATTAAGCAATATTTGCAATTACAAGAACATGTTCTTTTAATGATAAAGGCAGAATTCTTTATTCAATTAATTGGGTCAGCCTTTTTCTTAATTTTAAATATCTACTTAGTTAAGCAGGGTTTTTCTGATCCTGAAATAGCTAATTTTATTTCATATCGTTTTTTAGCGGTTATGTTATTAGCATTTCCTTTAGGGTTTTATATAAAAGAAAAATCTCTTAAGCCTTTTTTTATTTTGGGAGGAGTAGGGGTTCCCGTTATTGCTATTGCTCTTATTCTTACAGTACAATATGGCTGGCATTATTATTTGCCAGTATTATTTATTTTTTGGGGAGTTGCATTTACTTTATTTCAAGTTAGTTCTTTGCCCTATTTAATGCGTAATACAATTGCTGAAAATCAAACACATGCTATTTCATTGCATTATGCTACTAATAGTTTTGGGACTATTTTTAGTGGATTAATCATTTTTGGATCTGGTCAATTTATGCGAGAACTTGATGAAGGCAGTATATTACTTTGGATATCAATTTTTGGTTTTTCCGGGGTATATTATTTATTAAAAATGAAGGTGGATGTAGTGGTTTCTGTTAAAGAAAGATTACAATGGAGATCTTATGATTGGGTTTTACTTATAAAAGCTATTATTCCTACTTTAATTATTGCTATTGGGGCTGGCTTAACTATTCCATTTATTAATTTATTTTTCTTTCATAATTTTCAAATAGATTCTTCAGGCTTTGCTGTTATAGGAGGAATTGCAAGTATTTTAGTCGCATTTTTGGGATTATTAGTGCCTAATCTAAAGAGTAGGTTGGGATTCAAAAAAGGAATAACTTATACTCAAAT
>JAYZYW010000023.1:0-6390 GCA_036139835.1 Bacteroidota bacterium | reverse complement strand
ATCTTTACTAAATCTTTTATAGAAACATTCATTTCAAAACCATCTACAGATAGAACTGTCACCTTATAAAGTGAATTTACTTTTACAATCTCTCCTTGAAGATTGTCTTTCTTAAAAAGAACTTTATCTCCTACAGAAAATCGCATTAGTAACAAACTGGATGAAAGTAAATGTTCCCATTTCTATATTGAACCCCAGGTGCTGGAAATTTTAAGAACCCAAAGGTATGCAATACAGAATTAACGATTTTGCTTTTTGTCTTAATCTTGTTTAAATCAACATCAATTGACACAAAATATTGACGCTTTCTAAAAATAGTTTTTCCGTCTTCTGGATATTGATGATAAGGACCCGCCATGAAATCAGCCCCATATCCTAAGGCGAAACTTAACCAATTAGGAAAATTTTCATTTTCAATATTTAAAAGTGATTTCATATTAAAAGTGACCCAGTAGGTCTGTCCGTTATAATTCTTTAATACTCTTTCTAAATAATTTGCGCCTAATTGTTCAGGATTCATATCCGCAAATCTGTTTTCTGCTTTATAACTATATTTTAATTGGATCCTTTGTTCATTCCATTTCAAAGCTTGTCCAATAGCTAAAAGTGAACCTGCTGTATTTGCCATCAAATCACCAGATGAAGCTCCCCATTCTTGTGAAGTACCATCTAAAACTTCAATAATAGTTAAAAAGATAGATCCAGTCATACCTCCATACCAAATAGCTTTTCTTCTATTCATTCCTGTCCACTCATAAGCTTTAATCCCTACAACTCCCGTATAATATGAAGCTGATATATGACCCATTTTATCCATCTGTAACCACTCTTTATTATCATTAATAAAATGGAAGCTACTTCTAGGATAATCTGCGTACCAAAGTTGATTTAATCCAACTAATGCAATTGTATATGCACTGAATTCAGAAATCAACAATATATTTCTTCTTTTCTTGTTTAAGGAGTAAGATTCATCGATCTCCCAACCTCCATTACTAACTTTTGGGACATTCCAATCTTGTGCCGTTATTTGTAAGAATAAACAGGTAAACAATATCAGAAATAGTGGCTTCATTTATAAAATAGTGGCCTTACAATCAGTTAATATATCAAATGCTTTTTCCTGAGTATTAGCTTCAGCATAAGTTCTTAAAACGGGTTCGGTACCTGATGGACGAATCATAAGCCAAGTATCAGCATCAAAAAAGAATTTAAACCCATCAGTAGTTGCTACTCTTTCTACCTCATATTTGCCAAATTTTGTAAATTTCCCTGCTTTACACTCCTCGATTATTCTAAGTTTTTTATCATTCTCAATATGTAAATCAATACGTTCAAAAGCAAAAGAACCCACTATCTCATACACTTCAGTAATTAAATCTTCTAATGATTTTCCTGATTTCGCCATAAACTCAAACAAGATTAATCCCATCCAAATACCATCACGCTCAGGGATATGACCTGCAGTGGCTATTCCACCTGATTCCTCTCCTCCTAAAAGGACATCCTCAGCAATCATTTTTCCTGCAATATGTTTAAAGCCAATTTGAACTGTTTCTTGATCTAAACCATAATACCTACACATTTGTTCCACTTTAACTGAACAAGAAAAAGCAGTTACTACTTTACCTTTCATACCTTTATATTTCACTAAATAATGAATCAATAATAAGATGATATGATGCGAATCAATAAAGTTTCCCTTACTATCATAAAGCCCAATTCTATCTGCATCACCATCAGTAGCAAGCCCACAATCTAAATCATTATTTTTCATTAAATCAGAGAATGCTTGTAAGTTTCTATGAATAGGTTCAGGAGCAGTTCCTAGAAATCCAGGATTATTATCGCAATGTAAAAGTGTAGCCTTTGGCAACAACCTTTTTACTACATTCATTCCAGCACCATACATAGCATCATAAGCAAAATTCATATCTGAATTCCTGATAGCATCTAAATCAAAATTATCCTCAGCATGCTTACAATACATATCTTCCAAATCAACATATACAACTTTACCCTCAGCAACTAAATTTTCCATTGAAATAGTAGTATAATCTACATGGTTAGTATCTGGAATTCTATTTTCTACATCAGTAATGTCAGATTGCAATAATGGCCCCCCAAAATCGCCTTTCAATTTATATCCATTATAACTTGGCGGATTATGAGAAGCAGTAATGACGATACCTAGATTTGCTTTTTCTTTAACTACCCCTAAGGAGACCATGGGAGTTGAAACAAATCCTTTAGCTAATTTTACCAAAACACCCTTAGCAACCAAAACTTTTGCAGTTGTTTCAGCAAAAAGTTCTCCAGCAAAACGGCAATCATGCCCAATTACTACTGATGGATTTTCAAATTTGCTATTCAACCAATCAGCTGCTGCAATACTTACTCTGGCTACATTATTGGCAGTATATTCTTGAGCAATTATTGCTCTCCAACCATCTGTTCCAAATTTTATTTCAGTCATTTTATCATTCAATTATTAATCATGCAAAACTAATAAATTAACGCATTATTTTTCGCTTATTCAATGCTCTTCTATATTTCTTTGCATTTTTACTGTGTTCTCTGGATGTTCTTGCAAAATTATGGTAACCTGAGAAATCTTCTCTTGCACACATAAAAAGATAGTCATGTATACTAGCATTGAGAACTGCATCAATAGCATTAATTGATGGCAGGCAAATTGGTCCTGGAGGTAATCCTTTATTCAAATATGTATTATATGGTGAATCCATTTTTAAATCTTTTGTCAAAACCCTTCTGATGGAAAAATCACCTATAGCAAAGATGATAGTTGGGTCCGATTGTAATTTCATTCCTTTTTTTAATCTATTCAGATATAATCCTGCAATTACTGACCTTTCATCTGCTTTAATGCTTTGTTCCTTTTCAACTATTGAAGCTAATATTGCAACCTCATAATAATTAAGTTTTATATTCTCTGCTTTTTCCTTTCTACTCGAATTCCAAAAAATAGAATACTCTTTTAACATTCTATTTACAAATTCTTCAGCAGACGTATCCCAATAAAATTCATAAGTATTTGGCAAAAAAACACAAGCTACATTATCATCATTTAGCCCTAATTTCTGCTGAAACATGACATCTGTAATGCACTCTAAAATTGATACAGAATCTGCTTCTATCTGATTTGCAATTTTCCCAGCTAATTCTTCTTTTGTCCTCAGATTATGAAAAGTAACTTTAATTGGAGTTTGTTTTCCAGAGCGTAATAAATTAACCAATTCATTATTATTTAAAGCTCTATCAATTTTATACCTACCTGGCTTAATATTTATATCGTATTTTTTTTGTTTTGCAAGCCACGCAAAAGAGTTTGTATTGATTAGCAAACCATTTTCCGATAAAATAGTGACAACTTGTAAAAAGTCAGAGTTTGTAGGTATATAAATATACTTTGTGGCAGTATCTTTAGTAAAGATAATATTTGGGTGATATACTCTTGAATACAATTCGTAGACCATTCCTCCACCTCCTAGAATTGTAATTACAAAAAATGCAATTATAAATTTTCTAAGATCTGACTTCTTTTTAAATTTTCTTCTTTTTTTCAATTATAAGTCTTCTAAAATTTGTTTAGCCTTGTGCTGAGGATCAATTTCTAAAATTGTACGCAAATATAGTTTTGTTGCTTCAAAATTATTTCTTTTCTTAGATAAAAATACCAAATTCTCATAAGCTAATATATAATCAGGATCAAGTATAATGGCTTGTTTTAAACTACTTTCTGCATCTTTATAATTTCCTTTTAAGATAGCAATCAAACCCAGATTTGAATGGATCTCTTTAATAGTTGGATTAAGAGCTAATGCATTTAAATACTGCTTTTCAGCATCATTGATTTGATTATTATTAAATAAAAAACTACCATATTTAATTTTATAATCAATTACAAAAGACATAAGTTTCACTGCCTTTTTGTGATACTTCTCAGCTTCATTTGGCAAATTATTTAAACCAAATACCTCCCCCATTCTACTATATGCCAAAGCCAAATTATCATTGGTATACTTTTCTTCATCAACCTCATTACTCATCACAAAATTAATAAGTCCTTTATTATCATTTTTAAGATAAAAATACTGAATAAAAGAAGTGAAATTATTTTCAGATTTTTCTAAAAAATACCAAGCAGAATCTAAGTAGATAGGTTCAGCTTCAAAACTCTCATATCGCTTTAAATAAGCCTTTGCTCTTGATAGATTCGTTGGGTTAGAATTATTTAGTGCAAAAAGTCCTAAAAATTTCCCTTTTTCTGATTTGCTATAAGCATGAACATCAATTTTATGATCAGTTATAGAGATATGCATTATATCAGAAGATGATGATGTTGGCATATGACAAGAAGTGCAATTTTGTGTTTGTTTGTCATTACAAACTTCATGACATTGCATGCATTTATTATCAAAATAGCTGTTCCCTAAAGTCGTTACGCTTTTATGAGGGTTATGACAAGAAATACAAGTCATATCAGCATTTTGATAACAAGCACTCTGCTGCAATCTATCTACATGAGAAGCCATAATAAATGAGTTTGTATTTTCATATTTTGGGAGATAAGTATCCATTACATCTTCCAGATGCATTCCTGGTTTAAAAGAATTAAATGATTTCCCACTAGCTAAAATAGAAGTTCCTTGTAAGTGACACCTTTGACAAATATCAAACTGCAAATCCAAAGGTAATCTTGCAGGATTTACAATGGAATAATCAATGTATTTTGAAGTATCAATAATTTCTCCAGCAAGCTTTCTTTTTACATGTATTTCTCCAGGCCCATGACATCTTTCGCAATCAATGCCTTGAGGGATAGTATTATACTTATTTGAAGAAGCACTTTCATGATTAGTATGGGCATTATGACAACTCATGCATTCCAAGCCAATCTCTCTAGAAAATCTGCTATTTTGCCCCCCTTCAAATCCTGGGGGTAAATCTGCAATTTCATCTTGAGTATAATAAGTATATGGCATTTGATGCACATAACCATTTATCTCAAATAGATGCGAATTAGTATGATGACCGCTTCCAATTTTATAGTTTACTTTTTTAATGAGTACATGTGTGGTATCCTTGCCTTTTAATCTGAATTCCTTAAGATATAAGCTATCATTTTTAAAAAAAGGTTGATAAGACATATTTTTAATAGAATCATGAATAATTAGCATATTTGACTCATCTAAAGCACTATGCTCTCTTGTTGCATAATGTAAAGACATCCCCATGCCTGTTTGTATATAAGAATCGTAAATTTCTGCATGGCATATTCTACACTCCTCCTTTCCTACATATTTTACAGTATCATTATGGTTTAAATAAGCTGTATAAGTACTAACTTTTCCCTTTTGGCAAGAAAATAGCAGGATAAAAAAGAAAAATGCAAAATAGCGCATCTATTCTATAAGTATAAAAGATATTATAAACTTAAGCATTTATTTTTTTGCTAATTTAATAAAATGGTCCAAATCTGTTTTTTCTCTTTGCAAATCAAACCCACAAGAAGTGAATAATTTAATGCTCTGTAAATTATCTTTTGTAACACTAGCATATAATTGATTTATGTCTAAAACAAAAAAAGCATAATCAGTAAGTAAATTTAAAGCCTCTGTAGCAAAACCCTTACCTCTGTAATCTTTAGTAATAATTACGCCTACTTCTGCACTTCTTGTAGTATAATTAAAAAGATCAATAAAACCAATTGGAGTGTTCTTTAAATCAATTACAAAACGATATTGTTTAGCAATTGATATGTCTGTTTTGGCATTTGTAATATAATCCGCTAACTCCTGCTTACTATATTGTTTTTTTTCACTGCCAAACTTCCAGTTTTCTTTATTATTTTCAATCTTTTCTAAAAAATCTAAATCCGAATCTTGTAACAACCGTAATGCTATGCTTCTTCCTTTTAGCATTCAAACTCTCCAGCATAAACCATACTCACTTTGCCGCTTAACCAAATGTTTTGATAAGTTCCGTTAAGCTCTTCAAAACTAACGCCCAACACACCCCCTTTTGTTTTAACATCTACAAGATTTTTTTCAATACAATTAGCATAGTGCATAGCAATTACAGCTGCCACCACACCAGTTCCGCAACTAAGAGTTTCAGATTCTACACCTCTTTCATAAGTTCTTATTTCTAAGGCACCAGCAGCATCCAATACAAAGTTAACATTGATTCCATCCTTTTTAAAAAAAACTGAATTCCTAATTTTTTTTCCTTCTGTATCAATATCAAGAGAGTCTAAGCTATCTACTATCTTAATATAATGGGGAGATCCAGTATCCAAAACCAAACCATTAGCTATCCCTTCGATCTTACTTACATCTTGCATTTGTAAAGACACTCCATCTTTAG
>JAYZYW010000022.1:0-37818 GCA_036139835.1 Bacteroidota bacterium | reverse complement strand
GGTAAATTAACGCCAAGACAAAAGATGATTAACATGATGTACTTAGTGCTTACTGCACTACTTGCATTAAATGTATCTAAAGAGGTTTTAAATTCCTTTTTTGAGGTGAATAAAGGAATAGAGAGAACAACTACTAATTTTTCTTTAAAAAATAACGCTATTTATTTTGACTTTGATAATGCAGCTACAAATAATCCTCAAAAATACGCAGCTGTTAAAGATAAAGCTTATTTGGTAAAAGATAAAGCTGATGATGCTGTTGAATATATTCAAGAAATGAAGTATCAGTTAGTACGACAGGTTGATAAAAATAAAGTATATTTAGGTCATACTAAAGATGTTATAGATGAATCAGGTAAGCCTATAAAAGAATTAGCAATAGAAGATAAGAAATACAGTGACTTAACTGATTTCCAAAAATCCTTGCCTATTGCTTACTTATCAAATAAAGATAATAGAGAAGCCTCAGGGCAATTGTTTTTCCCAAAAAATCTTGGAAAGAACAAGCAAAAAGCTGCAGTATTAAAGAAAAAAATATTAGAATATAGAGATTTGTTGATTGAGTTAGCCGGTGATAATCAAAAGTTAATTGATGAGATTAATATGACTTGTGATGTCTCTGACAAAGGAGCAGGGAAAAAACAACAAAGCTGGGAAGTGTATAATTTTGTGGATATGCCTTCTGTAGGTGCATTAACAATTTTATCTAAAATACAATCAGATATGAGAAATATTGAAGCTGGTATGATTGACTATTTAAAGAAGGATATTGATGCTAAATCATTAAAATTTGCAGAGGCTAATGGTATTCAGATTCCAAAATCTAACTTTGTATTAAAAGGAGATACTTTTAGATCTCAGATATTTGTTTCAGCAAGTAATCCAGAACAGAATCCCGATATATATGTAGGGGAATATGACAGTTTAGGAGGTGGACTCTATCAAATGAAAGGCGAAGAGGGTATAGATTATGAGACCGTAAAAGTTGTAAATGGAAAAGGAATGTTTGCAACAAGAACCAAAGCAGAAGGAGTGAAAAAATGGGGAGGGCTGATTGCAATGAAAACAGAATCAGGAACAAAATATTATCCTTTTTCTGGAGAGTACTTAGTAGCTGCAAGAACAGCTGTCATTTCTCCTGTTAATATGAATGTGCTTTACTTAGAAGTAGACAACCCTTTAGAGGTTTCTGTTCCTGGCTATACCGCTGGAGAAGTAACAGCAGTAATTAATAACGGAAAAATATTAGCTACTAAAAAATCATTAGGAGAATGGTCAGCAAGACCTTCAAAAAAGGGCAAGGCAATCGTTAGCTTGTATGCTAATGTGGAAGGGAAAAGAACTAAAATGGGCGATATGGAGTTTAGAGTTAAAGAAGTACCACCTCCAAAACCTAAGGTTGACTTCACTAAGTTAGTAAATGGCTCACTTATAACTACAAAAGCAGAACTGTTAAATGCTGGAGGGGTTCAGGCTAAATTAGAAGATTTTATTTTTAAAGGAGTAAGATATATTATTACTTCTTATCGTTTAACAGGGGTTGTAAAAGGAGAACAAACATATAGAGAAGTGCAAGGTGGTAAGTTTAGTGATCAGATGCTTACTATTATTAAAAATACAAAAGCTGGAAATTCAATAACAATATCTAATATTAAAGCGAAGAGGATTGATTACAAAAACAATAAAGAAGTCCTTTTAGAATCTTTAATTATAGAACTAAAATAAATTAATTATGAAAAAAATAATCTTATTATTTATTGCCGTAACACTTACAATTGTAAGTGGTAATGCTCAAGATGTTATATCTACAAAAGATAAAAATTCTGTTTATAAAAAAGAGAAACATCCTAATAAAACCATAAAACAATACGCTCCTTTACGACAAGCTGATGTTATGTGGTCGCGTAAAATTTGGAGAGAAATTGATTTGCGTCAAAAAATTAATCATCCTTTTTATTATCCAGAAAATGACGGGCAGGCTCATACAATTGATGATAGAAAAAGTTTAATTGATGTAATCTATGCTGCTATACAAGAAGGTAGTGTCACTGCATATGGAAATCCTGTTTTAGATGATGAATTTAGATTGCCAATGACTCAAGAAGAGATTAAAAAAATTGGGGGAGCTGAAGAAAAAATAGTTACAAAAACTGATTGGGATGCCGTTGCATTAGGTGCGGACCCTGAGGAAGCAAAAATACAAGAGGCAATTGTAATTCCTTTTAATAGAAATACTGTAAAAAAATGGAGACTGAAAGAAGAATGGTTCTTTGACAAGCAAAGATCTGTTATGGATGTTCGTATTCTTGGCATGGCACCTTTACAAGAAGGTAGAGATGAACTCACTGGACAGCTAAATGGAATGTTTAATCCATTATTTTGGGTTTATTTTCCTGAAACCAGAAATATATTAATTAATTCTGAAGTATTTAACTTAGTTAAAAATGATGCTGAAAGAAGAACTTATGATGATATTTTCTGGAAAAGAATGTTTGCTTCAACCATTGTAAAACAGTCCAATGTATATGATAGAAAAATACCTGAATATATGGTTGGTCTTGATGCTTTGTTAGAAGCTGAAAATATTAAGGCTGAGATATTTAATATTGAACATGATTTGTGGGAGTATTAATGGTAAATTTATAAAATAATTCAAGGCCCCTGTTTTTGGGGCTTTTTTTCGTTATATGCTCGTTTTAATAGCAATAATTTCATCTCCCTATCGTTTGAAAGTGTTGCGAAATATGATGCAATGATTGTTGGTAGTAGGTGATGTATTTTAAAAGTATTCTCTTGATGATTTTTGTAAGCTATCAAATGGAAAACTTGTATTTTTGGATATTAAAGGGATTCACAATGAATCTACTTGGAAATTATAAAATATGACTATGACTGAAGAATTAAATTTAAAAGAATTATTTTCAAACTTTGTAAAGTTTAATAGTAGGAATAAGAAGTTTTTGTTAATTTTTATGATGGTGAGCTTGCTTTCTGTAATTTTGTTTCAGAACTTTAAAACACCTTATTATGAAACAAAGGCAATTTGTATGTCGGGCATTTCTGAATATGAAAGACAAGAACAGATTGAAGATTTAAGTCAAAGAACTGCTATTGATTTGATTAATCATTTGCAAATAAATATTGAAAATAAAGATTTTAGTCAAATCTCAAAAATTCTTGGAGTAGAGAGTAAAGTCGCATCAACTATTAAAAAAATTGAGGCTGAGCAATTGTATCAACAAGATATGAATGAGAAATTTTATGCACTTAATAAATTTGAGATCTCACTGACTGTTTTTGATAATGCTAAAATTTCTGATATTCAGAATGGATTAATATATTATTTCGAACATAATGAGTTTGTACAGAATTATTATGAAAGATATTTAGAATCTAATATTAATCTTATTAGAGATATTGAAAGTGAAATTGAATTGCTTGGAAATATTAGAATTGAAGGAGCAAAAAACAATTTAGATGTTAGCTCAGTAAATATTGTTAGTGGAAAAGAAGGAGAAGTAGTAAGTAATCAAATAGTTTTATTAAGTAATCTAAGAGAACAGCTAAAGGTTAATAAAGATTTATTAAAACCATTGGTTTATGTTCAAGAATTTGCCAATGTAGATCAAAAAGAAGATGAGATATTAACTTGGGGATTGTTAGTAGGGGTGATAAGTTATCTTATTGGGTTGCTAGTTGTATTAATCAAAGAAGTTAAGTAATATGAAAATTGGGGTAATAGGTTCCGGATATGTAGGGCTCGTTGCCGCAGCTTGTTTCGCTGAAATGGGAAATAATGTTATTTGTGTTGATGTTGATGATGAAAAGATATCAAAATTAATAAAAGGTATAATTCCAATATATGAGCCAGGTTTATCTGCTTTGATTTTAGATAATAAAAAGAAAGAAACTCTAAACTTCACCACTAATATTAATAATGCTTTAGAAGGTGCTGAAGTTGTATTTATTGCTGTTGGAACCCCTATGGGTGATGATGGTTCGGCTGATTTAAAACATGTTTTACAAGTAGCTAAATCTATTGGAGAAAATATGAGTCACCATCTTATTGTTGTAAATAAGTCAACTGTTCCAATTGGAACTGCTGATAAAGTAAGATTAACTATTCAACAAGAACTTAATTTTAGAGAATCAAAACTAACTTTTGATGTTGTTTCTAACCCAGAGTTTTTAAAAGAAGGTGCGGCAATTAAAGATTTTATGCATCCTGACAGGGTTGTTGTTGGAGCTGATGATGATATTTCTATGGAATTGATGAGAAACTTATACGCTCCGTTTACGGTTAGTAATGATAGATTTATTGGGATGGATATAAAATCAGCAGAAATGACTAAGTATGCTGCTAACGCTCTGCTTGCTACAAAAATTTCATTTATTAATGAAATTGCAAACATCTGTGAACATGTAGGTGGAGATGTAAATCAAGTACGAAAAGGTATCGGGAGTGATAAAAGAATTGGATATAAATTTATTTATCCTGGATGTGGCTATGGAGGGAGCTGTTTCCCAAAAGATATTCAGGCATTAATAAAGATTGCGAATAATCATGGATACGATCCTAATCTAATAACCTCTGTTGAGAGGGTTAATAAGGCACAGAAAGAGGTTTTATTTTCAAAGTTAATTAGTCAATTGGGAGTTGACCTTAAAGGAAAAAAAATTGCTGTATGGGGACTCTCATTCAAGCCTGAAACGGATGATATGAGAGAGGCGCCTTCTTTAAATTTAATTAAATCAATTGTTAAGGCAGGAGGAGAGGTAAATGCTTATGATCCAAAAGCAATGAATGAGGCTCAATTTTACTTGAAAGGTATTGATGTCAATTATTGTAATGATAAATATATTGCTTTGGAAGATGTTGATGCTTTAGTATTAGTCACAGAATGGAAAGAGTTTAGAAGCCCTGATTTTGATTTAATGCAATCAAAAATGAAAGGTAATTTATTTATTGATGGTAGAAATCAGTTTAAATTAGATTTTATTCAAAGTAAAGGGTTTAAATATATTCAAATTGGTGTAAAGTAATCTCATTTATATGCCTAGGAAAGATTTATTAACTGAAAAATCTGTAATAGATTTTTTCTACATGTTTTTCTCAAACCTTATAAAAAAAGGGTTTGGTTTTGTAAGGGAGATGATATTAGCCTTTTTCTTTGGCTCATCTATAGTTTATGCAAACTATTTACTTTTAAAAACTATTGCAGATTTTTTTTCTCAGTTTACTTTTGGAAATGCTTTGCAAGCAAATTTGATGCCAAAGTTTACTAAGTTATACTCTTCTAATTCTGCCGTTAATCTTGAAAATGTTTTCTTATTTACCAAAAAGATCTCATTAAAATTATTTATCTTAAGTCAATGTATCCAGCTTCCTTTAATTTGGTATGTTGATATTGAAAATAAATTAGTTTTTGTAATTGTTTCATTTATTTTGGGTTTATTAGTTAGTATAAATTTTCTTAATTCAATTTTTTTGACAATTTTTCAAGCCAAGGGAGAGTTTCAAAAACATTCATTTGCTACAACATTAAATGTCTCCTTATCAACACTGCTCTTATATCCTTTAGTATTAATGTTTAATCTAATAGGTGTTGTGATCAGTAGATTAATAGGGGTTATTACATTATCGTTAAAATATATTAGACCATTATTATCTCAGAAAGGAGAGATCCAAGCTAATTTGAGTTTAAGAGATTTTAATTTTAATGTATTGGTTTTAGGAAATTTTGCTAATATTTTAATATTAATTGGAAGGTTCTTAGCTGGAATTGATGGCAGCAATGAGATTGCATTTTTTTCATATTCAATTATTATATTAAATACAGTATTAACTGCTGTAATCATGAATATTAATACTTTGGTGTTAAAAATTATTTCTATAAGTGGAAGTATAAAGTTAACTCTTATATCTACAGGTCTTTCATTACTAATAGGATTAGGATTAGTGTTGTTTGTAGATCTTTTTAGTGTTGATATTATAGCATTCGTATATGAGAGAGAGGGAGGTGCTTTTAATTTGAGTGATACTCGTAATACTGCATTTTTTTTAAAAGAATTAAGTTGGAGTTTTATTTTTATTTTTATGGCAACTTCTTTATTTCAGCCATTCTTTACTTTAGACTCAGCCATTCTTAGAAAGAACGCCAAGTTATTTATCGTTTATTTAGTAGTAGCTCTTATTAGTATTGGTGTTTTTCTGTTTGTACAGAGCTATTCTCATAAAACTAATATCATAATAGTAATGCAATTTTTGTCAGTTGTATATTTCCTTTTAAGCTTACTTTCGTTTAATAAATATAGAAGACATGTTGCTTAAAGATATTTATTCATGGATATTTATTCTTATTGCATCAGCAATGATAGCTGTTGGGAGAGTATATGATGAGAGATTGGAAATAGGAGGTGTGAATTTTTCAATAATTTTAAGTTCATTATTTATTATTTTTTCAATACCTCTATTCTCTTCAGTAAAATCTTTTAAAATTAATTCATCAAAAAGATATTTGTTTGGTTTTTTAGCGCTAATATTTTTTTCACCAATTTTATGGGGATTTTATGGATTAACTGAGTACGGAATAGAGAAGTACGTGAACTTTGTGGTTATTATTATTCCACTTGTTTTAATATCCTCTATATTTAAGCATCAAGATGTAAAAAGACTTTTTGAGATATTGTTATATTTTATTTTGTTTTTAGCAATATTAGGTATAATTAAAGTTGGAAGTTCTGTGGAAAGATTAAGTGTGTTAGGAGGAGGCCCAATTGTCTTCGCAAGATGGATGATAATAGGAGTTCTTATTGTCTTTTTTTTAAAGAAAAGAAATGTTAAAAATATTATGCTGGTTGGTGTGTTTTTACTTCTTTCTATTGCTGCTGGAAGTAGAGGACCTGTCTTATCTTTATTTTTAACTATCGCTATTTTTTCTCTGATAAATTTTCAAAAACTATTTTTTAAATTGATAATTATTGGGGTTATAGCTGGGAGTTTATTTATTGCATTTGATGGATTAGATGTTAAAAACCTTGGAAAGGCAGATAGATTAACCACAAAAGATAGTAGATCAAAAAATGCACGATTAATTTTTGCTGCTAGATCATTAGAACTATGCTCAATGTACCCAGCAGGAGTAGGACTTGGAAATTGGCAAGAGTATTGCAATAAAACTACCCCCCATCATCTGTTAAAGCATCAATATCCTCATAACCTTATTTTGGAAGTTTTTGCAGAAATAGGTTTGCTTGGAGGTATTGTTTTACTATTGTTAATAGTAAAATCAATATATTTTACTTTTGTTAGAATGCTTAAATACTCAAAAGAAAATTCAATATATGAGTTGCTTTTTTATTTGCAAGTTTTTTTACTTATTAATTCTGTTTTCAGTGGAAGTTTGAATGACTCTAGATTATTATTTATTGTTATTGCTATTAGTTTAATAGCTGAACCTTTATTGCCAAGAAAATTAGATGCGTAAAAATTGGCGAAAATATAATGGTGCTTTAATATCTAACTTTCCACCTCATAAGGATGTAGATACCCAGAATCTTATTTCAAAGATTAAGGATTCTAAGGCTTTATTTGCAAGGTGGGTAAGTGATTTTGATTGCAAAGAAGAAATGCCATTTTGGTATATCATTAAAGATAACAATACTGATATTGAGAGCTATAGTAGCAATACTAGAAATCAGATTAGGAAAGGAATAAAGAATTGTGAAGTAAGAATTATTGATAAATCTGAATTAGAAAAACATGGTTATAGTATTTACAAAGCTGCTTTCAAGACTTATAAAGGATCTCAAAAATTGAGAAACAAAAGAGACTTCCTCATTTCTTTAGGAGATGAATTTCATTATTGGGGTGTTTATAATAAAGAAAACCGTCTTATTGGGTATGCACAAAATCGAATTTCATATAATTCATGTGATTATTCTACTATTAAAGTTCATCCAGATTTTTTAAAAGATTACCCTTTTTATGCATTATTTTATTTGATGAATCAGTACTATTTAAGCAAATTAAAATTAGCTTACGTATCTGATGGCGCAAGAAGTATATCTCATCAAACTAATATTCAGGATTTTTTGGTTAAAAAGTTTAAGTTTAGAGAGGCGTATTGTAATCTCCATGTTGTTTATCATCCTTTTATAAGGCCTATTGTAATGCTGTTATTCTCTATAAGGAAAGTGCTTGTATTTTTCCCTTTTAATTTATTCACTAGTATAAATACTATCCTGATTCAAGAAGAAATAAGAAGAAATTGTAAAATTAAGAAGACATGTTAATTATTTGTAACGGAACATTCAAATCAGGGTCATCTTGGATGCATGCGATTGTTATTGAAATATTAAAACTTAAAACAGTAAACATTTCAGAAATACCTGCTCTTTATAATCCAAATACTCAATCTCCTACAAGAATTCTAGAAAAGAATCTTAATAGTTTTATAAAAGAACAGAATATTACAAGTAAAACATATGTTACCAAATCTCATTATTTTCAGCGTAAGACATTATCATCCTTATATCCTGAATCTGTAGTGTTTTTATTTGTTGAAAGAGAACTTAAAGATGCGATCGTTTCGCATTATTTTCATTTTAGAAATTATAGATTAAAAAGCATCTCTTTTTCATTTTATTTTTGGGTAATAGGTATTTTTAAAGCTTACGAGATGTGCCTGTTTAATGAAAGAAGTAAAAAGAATTTTGCACCAGAATATTTCTTTACTTTTGAAGGGTTTAAAAATAATTTTACTAAGAATATTCAAAAATTAAGTCAAATATTGAGTGTTGATGATTTATCACTCCAAGAAGTAGAGCTAGTTAAAGAAAAGACATCACTAAGATACATGAAACAAGAATCTATGTTTAGGAAAAACAAATATTATCCTGAGTTAGGAGAGGAAAGTCATAAGTTATTTCGATCTGGTAAAATTGGAGAATGGAAAACTATGTTTTCTGCTAGACAATTATCTTTTGTCAACAAAATATCTTTAGGTAATACCTCGTTTTTGATTAGGGTTGGGTACTTTATTTTATTTACTTGTAGAAGAAGAATAGGTTTATAGTGCATAGTTTAGTTTCCATAATAACACCATCTTATAATTCTGTAAAATTTATAAAGCAGTGTGTTGAATCAGTGATTGCTCAAACCTATATTAATTGGGAAATGATTATTGTAGATGATTGTTCTCAGGATAATTCGAAAGAGAAAATAATTATCTTATCTAAAAATGATGTAAGAATAAAAACAGTTTTTTTAGATGAGAATATTGGAGCTGCAGAGGCTAGAAATATTGCAATTCGAAAAGCTAAAGGAAAATACATAGCATTTTTAGATGCAGATGATTTATGGCACCCTCAGAAATTAGAAAAGCAAATCTGCTTTATGAGGAAAAAAAATATTGCATTTTCATATACAACATACCAATCCATTTCAGAGGATGGCTTAAATGATGTAAAGACTATAAAAGCGATTCAAAAAATGACTTACCACTCTTACCTAAAGAATACTATTATTGGCTGTTTAACTGTTGTTATTGATATAAAAAAAACTGGAGATTTTGAAATGCTAAACCTTAGATCTTCACATGATATGGCGCTTTGGTTACTAATTATGAAAAGAGGATTTCCTGCATATGGATTAGATGAAAATCTAGCAAAATATAGAATTGTTCAAAATTCAAACACTTCTAGCAAAATAAAAGCGGCAAAAGATGTTTGGAAAGTATATAGAAAAGTTGAAAATTTAACTTTTTTATATAGCTCCTGGTGTTTTTTAAACTATGTTTTTTATGCATTTAAGAAAAGAATATTATGAAAAGAGGATTTGATGTTTTTTTTTCAATATTAGGATTAATTCTTTTGCTTCCTTTTCTTTTTATCTTATCTGTTGTTGTTAAGAGTACTTCAAAAGGCCCACTGTTTTTTATTCAAGAAAGAGTTGGGAAAGATGGGAGTTTTTTTAAAATAATTAAATTTAGAACAATGTTTGTCATTCAAGATTCTAATAGTACAATTTCTGTAAAGGGAGATAATAGAGTCACCAAAGTAGGGGTGTTTTTAAGGAGATATAAATTAGATGAGCTGCCTGAGTTAATAAATGTCCTTATAGGAGATATGAGTTTTGTAGGTCCTAGACCTGATGTTCCTGGTTATGCAGATAAATTAGTTGGTGATGATAAAGACATTTTAAAATTAAGGCCAGGAATTACTGGTTTAGCAAGTTTAAGATATTCAAATGAAGAAGAAATTTTAGCTAAACAAGAAAATCCAAAAGCATATAATGATGAAGTGATATATCCAGATAAGGTTAAGATAAATTTAGAATATTACAATAATCAAAGTATTTGGCTTGACATTAAGATTATATTTGCGACAATATTTAGAACTTCTTATTAGTGAAAGAAAATAAAAAGATATGGTTATCATCTCCTCATATGGGAGGGAAAGAAAGGGAGTTAGTAAAAGAAGCTTTTGATACCAATTGGATTGCCCCTGTTGGACCTCATATTCGTAATTTTGAACAAAACCTTTCTGCGTTATCTAGAAACTTCAATATTGCAGTATTAAGTAGTGGTACTGCTGCAATTCATTTGGCTCTAATTTTAGCTGGAGTTCAAAAAGATGATAATGTTATTTGCTCTTCTTTTACATTTTCTGCTTCAGCAAATCCTATTAAATATTTAGGTGCAAACCCTGTTTTTGTTGATAGTGAAAAAGAAAGTTGGAATATGTGTCCAGATTTATTAGAAGTGGCTATAAAAGAAGGAATAGCTATAAATAAAAAACCAAAAGCAATTATTGTAGTGCATGTGTATGGAATGCCTGCTAAACTTGATGAATTAATTGCAATTGCTAATAGATTTGAGATCCCTGTAATTGAAGATGCTGCAGAAGCTCTTGGGTCTAAATATAAGAATCAACAATTAGGAACTTTTTTTGACTTTGGAATTTATTCTTTTAATGGAAATAAAATCATTACAACATCAGGAGGAGGAGCACTGGTTTCTAATAATAAAAAAGAAATTGAGAAAGCTAAGTTTTTAGCAACTCAGTCAAGAGATGATGCTTATCATTATGAGCATTCAGAGGTTGGATATAATTACAGAATGAGTAATGTTTGTGCGGCAATTGGAGTAGGGCAGCTAGAAGTTTTATCTCATAGAGTCACTAGAAAAAGAGAGATATTTAATTTTTATAAAGATGAACTTTCAAGTATTAAAGAAATTACTTTCTTAGAAGAGTCTAAAGGAAGTTTTTCAAATTATTGGTTGACTACAATTTTATTAGAGAAAAATAGTGCAATAGATAGAGAACAATTGCGTTTACATCTGGAAAAAGACAATATTGAAAGCCGCCCTTTATGGAAGCCAATGCATTTACAGCCTGTTTTTAAAGATTGTAAAGCATATGTGAATGGAGTTTCTGAGGACTTATTTGATAGAGGGCTTTGTTTGCCTTCAGGAACTAGTATGACAGAAGAAGATTTGAAAAGAATTGTGAAAAAAATAAAAGTGTTATATGAAGTTTAGGCTCCAGAATCTGGAAAGAATTCATAAGCAAATTATCATGTTTTTTGTAGACGTTGCTACTTTATTTTTTGCATTGTGGTTAGCGTTTGTCTTAAGGCTTGGAGAACCATTCCCACGAGAATTTCTTTTTTCTTCATGGTGGCTATTTATTACAATTCCCGCTATCATGATTCCATTATTTGTTAAACTTGGTCTTTATAGAGCAGTGCTCCAGTATATAGGGATAAAAGTAATAACTACAACTTTTCAAGCAACTACAATAACTTGTTTAATTATTGGTTTTTTGATGATGTTTTTTAGAGAATCAAATCTGCCAAGATCTGTATTGCCTATTTTCTGGTTTATAGTAAATATATTTGTGATAAGTTCAAGATTTCTGCTTAAAGGGTATCTTTATTCATGGGATAGTTTTATAAATTCTAGAAAACAAACATTAATTTATGGTGCTGGTAATGCTGGAATTCAAATGGTAGAGAGTCTTAAAAAAAGTGCTGTTTATGCGCCAATTGCTTTTATTGATGATGATAAAACAAAGCAAGGTACAATCTTAAATTACTTAGAAGTTTTTCCGTTTGAAAAAATAGATGGTTTAATAAAAAATAAAGGGGCAAAAGTATTACTATTTGCTGTGCCATCAGTTACTGAGCAACAAAGAATAGAAATTCTTAAAAGACTTTCTAAATACCCTATCGAAGTAAAGATATTACCATCAATGGATAATATTGTAAACGGCGTAGTTTCTATTGAGAATATTAAACATGTAGAAGTGATAGACATTTTAGGAAGAGATTCAGTGGAGCCTAATCAAACCTTATTAGAAAGAAATATTTTAAATAAAAATATATTAATTACTGGAGCTGGAGGTAGTATTGGTTCTGAACTTGCAAGGCAGGTAATGAAACTTTCCCCAAATAAAGTGGTATTGCTTGATAATTCAGAGTTTAATTTATATAATATTCATTTGGAATTAGTTGCTAATCAAGGATCTTATATTGAAATTATTCCAGCTTTATGTACGGTTACAAATTCTCATCAGTTAAAACAAATTCTGGCTCAAAATAATATTCAGACTATTTATCATGCCGCAGCTTACAAACATGTCCCAATGGTTGAGATGAATGTAGTGTCAGGAACTTATAATAATGTAATAGGAACTTATAATATATCAAGATTAGCTGATGAATTAGGAGTTCAAAATATGGTGCTAGTTTCAACTGACAAAGCAGTAAGGCCAACGAATGTTATGGGAGCCTCTAAGCGTATGTCAGAGCTTATATTACAAGCATTCTCTAATAAAAGTAAATGTTGTTTCTCAATTGTACGCTTTGGCAATGTGTTGGAGTCTGCAGGTTCAGTGGTTCCACTTTTTAGAAATCAAATTCATGAAGGAGGTCCTGTTACAGTAACACACAGAAATATTACAAGATATTTTATGTCAATACCTGAGGCAGTCGAATTAGTTTTGCAATCTGGAGCAATGGCTAAAGGAGGTGATGTTTTTGTGTTAGATATGGGAGAACCAATAAAAATTATTGATTTGGCATATAAAATGATTCACTTAAGCGGATTGACGCCTATTGATAATGAAAATCCGGATGGTGATATTAAAATTGAGTATACAGGATTGCGACCAGGAGAAAAGTTGTATGAAGAACTTTTAATTGGTAGTGATGTTGTTCAATCAGAACATCCAAGAATAATGCAAGCCAAAGAAAGTACATTATCCTTTGATGAGGTGTTAGATTGTGTGGAGGTTATTAAATCGGCTAGAGCCAAACAAGATGAAAAGGTTGTTAAAGAACTCTTGTTGAAATATATTGATGGGTATACATCAGGAGTAGCTTAAACCTTTTATTTTTGGAGTTATGAATATTATTGTTCTTGGTGCTGGTACTTTTGGAACAGCTATTGCAAATGAACTTTCTGTAAACACTGGTAATAGGGTGTTATTATTTTCTAGGAATCAGAAAAAAGTTGATGAAATAAATTCTCATAATACGAATAAATCTTGTTTCCCAAATAAACAGCTTTCAAAGCATCTTCAAGCAACATCTGATACAAATGATATTTCGAATGCAGTTATTATTTTTATAGCATTGCCTTCAAATGTTATTCTTGAGAATTTACGTATTTTAAAACCTTACTTTAAAGAAAATATTTTGTTGGTTAATTTGTCCAAGGGCTTACTTGCTGATGGAGTAACTATTGTAGAAAGTATTCAATCAGAATTAAGCATTAATAATGTGGTAACACTTAAAGGCCCTTCTTTTGCAGTTGAGGTGATGGAGCATGCAGACACTTTGCTAACTTTAGGCTATTCAACAAGTGATCAGTATAATATGATGAGATTAGTTGTGAAACAAACGGCATTACATATTGATTGCACTACCGATATTAGAGGCGTTGAACTATTGAGTGTTTTAAAAAATATTTATGCGATTTTTCTTGGCGTTGTGGACGCTAAATACAATTCTCCAAATACTCGTTTTTTGATTTTGACAAAAGCTTTTTCTGAGATTAGAGTCCTTTTAAAATCATTAGGAGGATCTGAAGATACTTTATTTTTAGCTTGTGGTTTTGGAGATTTGTGTTTGACCTCATTAAATGATTTAAGTAGGAATAGAACGCTTGGGTTATTAATTGGTAAAGGATTTTTTCATGCAGATTATAAATCAAACTCTGTAATATTAGAAGGATTGAATGCAATTCAAATGTTTCATGATTTATTAAATGCAAAGCATGGTCAGGACTTGCCAATTTTTAATAAATTATATAGTTATTTTTCAAATCAAGAAAAAGAATTAGAATTTAAGTTTGATGAATTAGTAAATCTAAATTGAATATTTTAATTATAATACCAGCAAGAGGAGGGTCCAAAGGAATCCCTAGAAAAAATCTTAGATTGCTTGCTGGAAATCCTCTTTTGTTTTATTCAATATATAATGCCTTAAACTCTAAATATAATACAGATATTTATGTTTCAAGTGAGGATGATGAAATATTGAATATTGCGAAAAAATTTGGGTCAAAAATTTATAAAAGAGATCAGAATATTGCAGATGATAAAACAACGTTAGACCCAGTTATCTATGATTGCTATCTTCATGCTGTACAAATTGAGAAGAAGAATTACGATCTCATAGTTACAATGCAGCCAACATCTCCCTTATTACAATCAAAATCTTTAGATCGTGCAATTAACAAGATAATTAATAATAGTAAAATTGACACAATTATTGCAGCAAAGGATGCAACTCATTTATCTTGGAGAAAAGAAGAAGGTAAATACCTCCCAAATTATACAGAACGTGTAAATAGGCAATATTTAACTCAAGAGTTCACAGAAACAGGTGCTTTTTTAATAACTAGAAGCAATATTATTTCTAAAAATAATAGAATTGGGAAAAATGTTGATTTAGCATTATTAAATAACGGAGAGGAAATTGATATTGATACTTATGAGGATTGGAATCTTTGTGAATATATTTTAAAAAGAAAACATGTTTTATTTGTTGTTACTGGAAACAATATTGTGGGTTTAGGCCATGTATACAATACTCTGTTAATTGCAAATGATATTTTGAACCATCAAATTACATTTTTAGTTGATAATGAAAGTGAATTAGCTTTAAAAGTGATTCAATCTAAAAATTATCCAGTTTTTATGCAACAAGCAGATGATATTATGGTAGATATAAAGAAGCTGGATCCTGATATTGTTATTAATGATAGATTGGATACTACTAGGGAATATGTAATGGCATTAAATAAGGCTAAATATAGAGTTGTAAATTTTGAAGATTTAGGAGAAGGATCACAATATGCTAATATTGTCTTTAATGCAATATATCCTAAAAATGAAGCTGCTCCTTCACATTATTTTGGACAGGATTATTTTATTTTAAGAGATGAATTTATTCTATCTAAAGAAAAAACGGTAAAAAAAGAAGTTAAAAATATTTTGATTGCTTTTGGAGGTGTAGACCCTAATAATTATACTAAAAAGGTAATTAAAACAATAAATGATTATTGTAGTCAGCATAGTATTGGTATTACAGTAATAGCTGGATTTGGATATGATAAATATGATACGATTAATAGCTTTCCTGAGGTTAAAATTGAAATGAATGTATCTAATATTTCAGATTATATGCTTGAGGCAGATTTGATTTTTACATCTGCAGGAAGGACGGTTTATGAAATAGCAAGTATTGGCACTCCTGCTATTATTATGGGACAGAATAGAAGAGAAATGACACACTTTTTTGCTAGTAAAGAATATGGGTTTTCTAATTTAGGACTTGGCTCTAATGTCTCAGTAGAGGAGCTACTTCAAGAATTTATCAGATTAATAAATTCATTTGACAATCGAAAACAGATGAGTGATTTGATGAAAAAACAAGATTTAAGATCAGGAAGAAAAAAAGTACATAGTTTAATACAAGATTTGATAAATAAATGAAATTATTAGAATTGTTGCAGAAAGGAGTTGATAAATCTCATTTAATAGTAAAACCGTATATAATTGCTGAGATTGGTGTAAATCATGAAGGATCTATGATTACTGCTAAAAGATTAGTGGATGAAGCTAAAGAAGGAGGTGCTCATGCAGTTAAGTTTCAATCATATAAGGCGGAAACACTAGCTTCAAAACATTCTCCTGCGTATTGGGATATAACTAAGGAGCCGACAGAATCACAATTTGAATTATTTAAACAACATGATTCTTTTTGGAAGGATGAAATGCAAGAATTGAAGGATTATTGCTGTAAGAGTGATATTGAGTTTATGAGTACTCCCTTTGATGTAGAGTCTGCTGAGTTTTTGAATGAAATGATGGATGTTTTTAAAATATCTTCTTCTGACATTACAAACAAACCTTTTATTGAGTATATATGTAGTTTTAATAAACCTATTATTTTATCTACAGGAGCCAGTAATTTAGAAGAAATACAAGATGCAGTAAATTGGATACACTCTTTTAATCTTCCTTTGGCTTTATTACATTGTGTACTTAATTATCCTACCGCTGACAAAAATGCTAATTTGGGTATGATTACTGGATTAAAAGAAGCTTTTCCAGATAATATTATTGGCTATTCTGATCATACTGTACCTAAAGCTATGAAGGTTTGTGAGATGGCTACGATGCTTGGATCAGTAATTATAGAAAAACATTTTACCCATGATAAAACTTTACCAGGAAATGATCATTATCATGCTATGGATAAGGAAGATTTAAAGTTGTTTCATATGAATCTGGATACTGTTTTTCAACTTTTAGGGAGTTTTAAAGTTGAGGCATTATTAGATGAAGAGAAATCAAGATTAAATGCAAGAAGAAGTTTGGTTGCCGCAAAGGATATTCCAAAAGGAAAGATAATTGAAAAGAGCGATTTGACTTTTAAAAGACCAGCTCATGGAATTAGTCCAAAATATTTTGATGAGGTAGTCGGTCAAGTAGCAAATACAGATATAAAAGAAGATGATATACTTGTAAAAGAATTATTTCAATAAATGAAAGAAGGTTTAATTAAAATTTATGAACGTGTTATTACTTTCTACCATAACAAGATTGCGTTTAGCAAGATTGGAGATATTATATCAACTTTTGAGAGCTTTAGAAAAGAGAAAGGTGTAATTAATAGTGATTTAGAATATTCTGTATGTGGAGATAAGGTTGATGTAAAGTTCCTAATAAGCACACAAACTCAAGGTCTGATCTTGTATAACAAAGGGATCCTAATTCAACTATTGAAAGAAAAAGGTTTTTATGGAATTACTCAGAATGATGATCTATATTTTACTTTTTATATAACAGGCCTTCATGGCAAGATCATTTCTTTTAGGTTAGATAATAATAAAATAAAAGATGTTACTACTAGAATAAAAGGACTCTCTAAAGGAATACATCAAATAGATTTTATAGATGATGATTTATATGTAACTAATACATATCAGAATTCTATTTTAGTATATCAAGACATGCAACAAAAACAAGAACTACATTGGAAACAACATGATAAAATAATATATCCTAACGGAAAAATAAAAAAAGGAAGAGCATCAAATAACTATAATCATTTTAATTCAATTTTTCGATTTAAAGATAATATCTATCTAATTGCTCATAATGAAACAAAAAAAACAAAGAGAGTTAGTGAAATATATACTTTAAGCCTAAACAACCATAAGACTATAATTAAAGAAAAAATAAATGGCTCAAATTGCCATAACATTTATAAAGATAATAATAATTATATGTACTGTAAGTCCCTTGAAGGCACACTCACAATTAACAATAAAGACGTCATATTTCATAAAAATAAATTTACTAGAGGATTATCTGTAAGTGATAAGTATATTATCTTGGGCGGTTCAGAGGTTAATTTGAAAAGGGAAGAAAGAAAGAATACAAATGGGGATATTTATTTATACAATTCGGATTTTGAATTAGCGCAAACGATTTCTATTAAAAATACGCAAATTCAGGAAATAAGACAAATAGATCAAGATGAAAAAACATTTAGTAATTATAAATATAATAAATAACATTAATATTTACTTATGAGTCTAGTGAAACAAATATTATCTTATAGTAGTGTAAATATTATAAATGCTTCAGTTCCATTTTTATTACTTCCATTATTAACAGCTTACTTATCCCCTTATGATTATGGTGTTTTGTCAATGGTTCAGTTATTAATGTTATTGTCTTTTCCTTTTGTAATGATGAATTCTAAAAGTTTATTAACTATGGAGTATTCAAATTTATCTAAAAAGAAATATAAAAGCTTAGTAAGTTCAGCATTACTTATTCCATTAATGGGCTTTTTGTTTTTAGAATTTATTTTCTTTTTATTTAATGATAGTATAATTAAATATTTTCAACTCCCAGATTATCTCTTGTATTTAATTCCAGTATTTTTATTTTTTCAAGTTGTCCCGACTTTTGTGCCAATTATTTTTCAAGCAAAAAAGGAACCATTTAATTTTGGTAGATTTAAGATAAGCCTCACGCTTCTTAATGTGTTATTATCTTTACTGTTTGTAGTTGTTTTAAATTATGGATGGGAAGGCCGTTTATTTGGAATAGTTGGCTCTTTTGTTCTTTTTAGTTTTATTGGGTTAATCGTACTATTTAAGATTGGTGCTATTGGGTTAACATTTGATTACGAGAGTTTAAAGAAAATTTTGAATTTTGGGATTCCTTTATTACCACATGCTATTGCCGGTATTCTTTTGGCCTCTTCTTCAAAGTTTTTTTTAGCAAACATGATTAATAATGAAGCTGTTGGCATATACACAGTTGCTTTTCAGGTGGCAAGTGCCGTCTTGTTAATAATGACATCTATTAATCAAGCTTGGGCACCAAACCTATATGAGATTTTAAATTCAAATCCCACGGAATTTGTTAAAATAAGTATTGTAAAAAAAACCTATAAGGTTATGCTATTTATGTTAGCGATTACATTTTCTTTTATTATATGTGTACCTTATGTGTTTAAGTTTTTTATTAATGAGCAGTATTATTCTGGCATATTAATTTCTAAAGTTTTATCTATTGGCTTTCTAATGAATGGATTATATTTTTTGGTAACAAACTATATTCTTTTCTCAAAGAAGACCAAAATACTATCTTATATTACTACCATTACTTCTATTGTTGGTGCTATTATTAATTATTACTTAATATTAGAGTTTGGTATAATTGGAGCTGCTTATGGTTTAATTGTTACTTTTGGCTTATTATTTATTGTTGTATTTTATTATTCAAATAAACTATATAAGATGCCATGGTTACTAAAACAAAATTAAATGAGAAAAATGATAAGTAAGATGTTATCTTTAATTTTTACATTTATTGTTCGGATGAAATGTAAACAGAGCGGTGTAAAATTAAAAGTTAATGGATTTAGTACTGTAAGCAAGAATACAATTCTTGGCTCAAATGTTAATTTTAATGGAATGGAAATTTTAGGTGGTGGCTTGGTTACGATAGGAGATAATTTTCATTCTGGGAAGGATTGTTTAATGATTTCTCAGAATCATAATTTTAATCAAGGAAGTAAAATCCCATATGATAATACATATATATTGAAAGATATTTTAATTGAAGATAATGTTTGGTTTGGAGATAGAGTGATTGTGCTAGGAGGCGTAATAATAGGAGAGGGTGCTATAATACAAGCAGGAAGTGTTGTTGTTAAGGATGTCCCTAGATATGCTATTGCTGGTGGGCATCCTGCTAAAGTATTTGCAGAGAGAGATATTACGCATTATGAAACCTTAAAAGCAAAAGGGTTATACCACTAGCAAAGAAATAATAGTACTAGTTTCCGGAAAAAAAAGAATATCGGAAACTTCTTAATCACTGAAAGAGTAAGAAGAGTATTTAATTATTTATTAGGTGCTGAGTAATTATTTTGACTAAATTTAAGAATTTAGATATTTTAGAACAGAAAGCATAGACTTAGATTGTAATTGGTTAATAGATTGATGATAAACGTAACAAAAACATATCTTCCAAATAAAGAACAATACAAGAAGTATATTGATGAGATATATGCTAATGGGTGGATAACTAATAATGGACCTATGGTTAGGTTATTAGAGAAAAGATTGGCTAAATATTTAGATGTAAAGAATATTGTACTTGTATCTAATGGTACTGTTGCTCTTGAAATTGCATACAGAGCATTAGGAGTTGAAGGGGATGTTATAACAACTCCATTTAGTTTTGTTGCAACTACTAGCTCTCTTGTTACTAATGGTTTAAATCCAATATTTGCAGATATAGACTCTCAAACATTAAATCTTGATGCTAATAACATTGAAAATATGATAACTAAAACTACAAGCGCTATTGTTCCGGTGCATGTGTTTGGGAATTCTTGTGAAGTAGAAAAGATAGATGCAATTGCAAAAAAGAATAATTTAAAAGTAGTTTATGATGCTGCTCATGCATTTAATGTACAATATAAAGGAAAAAGTATTTTAAACTATGGTGATATCTCAACACTAAGTTTTCATGCAACAAAAACGTTTCATAGTATTGAGGGAGGAGCGTTAATCATTAATGATGATAGTTTAGTTGAGAAAGTAAGATATCTTATTAATTTTGGTATAAAGAACAGAGAAGATATACCTGAGCTTGGTACAAATGCGAAAATGAATGAGTTTGAAGCTGCAATGGGTCTTTGTGTGCTTGATGATTTAAAAGATCTATATACAAAGAGAAAGAGTTTATATGAATTTTACGAAAAAGAATTAGTCGATTATGTTAATTTACAGGAACAGAATAAAGATTCAACACAAAATTACAGCTATTTTCCTATTATATTAGAAAATGAAGAGCAATTAAAGAAAATAGAAAAGGCTTTAAATGAAAAAAAGATATACCCAAGAAGATATTTTTATCCTTCACTAGATGCTTTAAGCTACATTAATCCTCCACAATTTCGTGAAATATCTAGAGATATTGCAAATAGAATTTTATGTCTTCCTTTATACCCAGAACTTAGTAAGTCTATACAAAAGCGCATTATCAATATTATACAAATTAGCATATGAAAAAAGGCATTTTAGTTTTTTCAGGCTTTAATACAAGAGCGGTTATAGCATTTATAAGAACATTAGAAAAGAATAATGTATTGTTTGGAATAATTGCAAAATCAAATATTGATGATATATTTCAAACAGATTATGCTAAAAAAGTAGTTTCCGTCAGAAATAGCATACCATTGGATCTGAATGATATGCTTAACTCAATCGAAAAAGCAAATATTAATTTAAAATGCAATGAGTATATTATCGCACCATCAACTGAGGCGCTAAATAGATTTATTTTAAAACATATAGATTCTTTTGAAGATAAAAAATGTATATTTCCTACAGTAGAGAGAAAATTATATGAAAAGATATCTGATAAATATTCTTTTGAAACTCTCTGCAAAGATTTTCGAATAAAAACACCGGCAGAATATTTAACTATACATGATATTTCATTGCCTTTTGTAGCTAAACCAAAACAATATTTTTCTGATAATCATCAAATATATTCTCCTATAATAATTAATTCAGATACTGAATTTGAAAAGTTTTTATGTGATTATAATCAAGAAGATTTTTATTATCAAGAGTACGTGGATGGGAGATGCATATACCTTCTGTATTATTTTTATAAGAATAATAAGATTGATAAATTCTCTCAAGAGAATTTTCTGCAACAAGAAGAAGGTAAATCAATGTTAGTTGCTAAATCATCTAATTATCATAATTCTTCAATATCTAATAAATTTGAGAAGTTATTTGTTGCAATCTCATTTAGAGGATTTGTTATGATTGAACTAAAATATAATAATAAAGAATTTGTTATGATTGAAGCTAATCCTAGATTTTGGGGGCCATCTCAATTATTTGTTGATGCTAATATGAACTTGTTTGAATCTTTTTTATGTGACTTTGAAATATTGAAAGAAAGGAAAATTGTTCATAATGAAAAGCAGGTTTTATATTTTTGGGATGATGGGGTGTCAGAAAATTTTAAAGAGAGAAAAGAGTTAGCCTATTACAACTATACAATGAGAGAATTTAAAGAAGAATTGCCTATGTTGAATAAAATAGAGATTTTTAATAAAAAAGATACAATTAAATTATAGCTATGAGCAACACAAAAGACACAGATAAGATTAAAGAGTTAAAAGAGATGTATGCAAATACAAGTAAACATTCTAATTATCAGATCTTGCCAGCTGCATTAGAATCATTTATTACAGATGAAGATATAAATGTTGTAACAAGAAATGAAAAAGCAAGGTTAAAATATTTTTTAGAAAATGTAGAGATAAGTAATAAGAAGGTGTTAGATATAGGAGGCAATACTGGGTATTTTACTTTTGAGTTTCTAAAACATGGAGCTTCAATTTTAGAATATTATGAAGGCAATGAAGAACATGCACAGTTTGTTAAATTAGCAGCTGAAGTTTTGGGATATGAAGATAATTTGATTGCGTATAATGAATATTATAATTTTGATAAAGAAGATCATTATGATATTATATTATTATTAAATGTTTTACATCATCTTGGAGATGATTTCGGAGATAATCAATTGTCTAAGGAGCAGGTTTTAGAATTGATAATACGGCATCTGAAAAAAGTTGCCAAACAGACAGATGTATTAATATTTCAATTAGGATTTAATTGGAAAGGGAATATTGATCTTCCATTATTTGATAATGGAATAAAACAAGAAATGATTGATTATATACTGCGAAATTTAAGAGCAGAATATGAATTTATTAAGATAGGTGTTGCAGAGAAAGCAGTAAATACTGTAATATACAATGATCTTAACAATAAGAATATCGAAAGAGATGATAGCTTAGGGGAATTCTTAAATAGGCCAATATTTATAATGAAATCAAAAAAAAATGCAAGTAATAAATAGAAGATTTTTATATGCTGTTTCACAAGATTTTGATTGGGCATGGAGTCATTGTCATAAACCAACTCCAATAATAATAGATGAAAATACAATTAGAGTGTATTTTGGGACTAGATCAAAAGCAGGTCTTACTAGAACGACATTCGTTGATTTAGATGCAACAGATATTTATAATATAAAAGTTAAATATATTCATGACAAGCCTGTTTTTGATCTTGGTAAGATTGGAACTTTTGATGACTCTGGAGCAAATGTTTCTTCTATTGTACATTTTGATAATAAGATTTATATGTATTATATTGGATGGAATCCTAGTACAACTGTTCATACAAGAAATTCTATTGGTGTTGTTGTCAGTGATGATAATGGATATGTTTTTAATAGAATCTATGATGGAAGTATTCTTGACAGAAATAAAAATGAGCCGTATTATACAGGAGCTGTAGATGTAAAAAAAGAAGAAGGTATATGGAAGATATGGTATACATCGGGCAAAGAATGGAAGATAATCAATAATAAACCTGAGATACAATATTATATTAAATATGCGGAGTCTAGTAATGGTATTGATTGGATTAGAAAAAATATTGACTGTATATTGCCTGCTCAGGAATTTGAAGCGACAGCAAGGCCAAGCGTAATATATGAAGACAATCTTTATAAAATGTGGTATAGCAAAAGAAGAATAGATGGTTTTAGAATAGATCCTGTAAAAAATTATAGGGTAGGATATGCAGAATCTCAAGATGGTAAAAAATGGAAAAGATTAGATGATAAAATTGATTTTAATATGTCTAACGAAGGCTGGGATTCAGAGGCAATAGCTTATCCATATATACTTAAGTTTAAGAATAAAACTTTATGTTTTTATAATGGCAATGGGTTTGGGAGAAGTGGATTTGGCTATGCGATAATAGAAACGCATTGACACTTAAAAGAAATATTATAGCTAATTATTTTTCACAGTTTTATGTGGTAATAATTGGAATTATTACCCTTCCATTATATCTTAATTACTTAGGAAATGAGGCTTATGGCTTAGTTGGGTTTTTTGCATTAATGCAGTCATGGATGATGCTTCTAGATATGGGAATATCCCCCACACTTTCTAGAGAAGTAGCAAAGTTTCTTGGAGAGAAAAATAATAGTAGATTTTCCGAATTTAAGAGCCTTCTGCATAGTTTAGAATTTATCTTTATAATTTTATCACTTATAGTAGCAATAGTAGTTTTACTTATTAGTGAATGGATAAGTATTCATTGGTTGAAAGTAGAAACATTGGATCTTGTTACTGTATCATACTGTATTACTTTAATGGGGATTATGATTGGAATTAGATTCTTGTCGTCTTTATATAGAAGTGGTATTAGTGGATCAGAAAGACAGGTTTGGTTAAGTATTGCTAATAGTATTATTATTTCTTTAAAGTTTATAGGAGTTATATTTATACTGCATTTTATAAGCTCTGATGTACGGTATTTTTTTCAATATCAACTTATTATTGCGATATTAGAACTTTTGATATTATCTTTTAAATTTTATAAGATTATTGAAATTGGGAGATTTAGATTATATTTCTCTTATAAAGCGATAAAACCCATTTTGCCATTTGCAATGGGGATTGCATATACAGCAGGAATATGGGTGCTCTTGACGCAGCTTGATAAATTGCTTTTATCAGGGATCTTGCCACTTGATGAATATGGATATTTTGCAATTGTTGCTATGGCTGCAAATGGAATCTTACAGCTATCTGGACCTATAAGTAAAGCAATCTTACCAAGAATGACTAGTTTATACACCCAAAAGAAAGAAGCTGATTTGATAAAAGTTTATAAAAAATCAACTCAACTAGTTTCAGTACTAGTTCTCTCTATAGTAGCAATTGTAGGATTTTATTCTTATGAATTGCTATATTCATGGACAGGAAATATTGAGGCATCAATATGGGGAAAAGACATATTGTTTTGGTATATTATGGGTAATGGTATTTTAGCTATATCGGCATTTCAGTATTATTTACAATTTGCATATGGAGAATTAAAGATGCATGTGCAATATAATACAATTTCCGTTTTAATTTCTGTACCTATAGTAATATGGGCAGCATACAGCTATGCAGCAATTGGAGTGGCAATTGTATGGTTTGTGTTTAGACTTATCTCTTTTTTAATTTGGGTGCCTATTGTACATCATAAGTTTGTGCCAGGGATACACAAAGATTGGATTATGAAAGATATTTTTCCAGTGTTTATAACTACTATTATCTTTATGCTCATTATTAATTATGTGAATTTAAGTTTTGAATATGATAGAATTGTGATCTTTCTATTGTTAATAGCCATTGGGCTAATTTTATTAATATTAAATAGTTTTGTGGCAACTGAAGGAAGAAAAATGATAATGAAGATAATTATGAAGAAAAAGAATGATAAATAGAGTAGAAAAAGATATTATCACATCGTGGAAGGGGACTGTCAACCAACCTCTCATCAGCATATGCTGTATAACATATAATCATGAGGCTTATATCAAAGAGGCGTTAAATGGGTTTCTTATGCAAGAAACAAATTTTCCATTTGAAGTATTAATTAATGATGATTTCTCGAAAGATAACACGACAGATATTATAAAAGAATATGTAAAAAAATACCCAAATATTTTAAAGGCAATTTATCAAACAGAGAATCAATACTCTCAAGGGGTTAAAATAAACCCAACATTTAATTATCCTAGAGTACAAGGGAAATATATTGCCATATGTGAGGGAGATGATTATTGGATAGATAAAAATAAATTACAGAAACAAGTAGATTTTCTAGAAGAGCATCATAATTATGGCTTATGTTATACTAAAGCTAAGGTGTATATTCAAGAAAAAAAGAAATATGCAAAAAGATGTTTTGGGTTTGAAATTCCATTAAGAGGATTATTGTTTAATAATTCAATTCCAACTCTTACAGTTATTTGCAGAAAAGATCTAGTTTTAAGATATTTAGATGAAGTGCAAGAGTACTCTCAAACATGGAAAATGGGTGATTATCCTATGTGGATATGGTTTAATTTAAATAGCAAGATATATTTTTTAAAGGAAACGACTGCTGTATATAGACTTTCAGGAGATAGTATGTCTCAAAGAAACAATGGCAAGAAAAGATTACTTTTTTTAGAAAACAGTTTTGATATTGCTAATTTCTTTGCTAAGAAAACTTTGGGAGGTAGTGATTACCAAGAATTTCTTATAGTCAAATATTTAGGTTTATATAATGAGTCAATTAAAGAAAATACAACTCATTATAAAGATTATTTAATTAAATTAAATAATATTAAGCATAAAGGGTGGAAGATAAAGATATATTTATTTTTTTTGGAGGTTCTTGGGTTGAGAAAACTGCTAACTTTGGCTTTTAAATTTAGGAACTATTAATTTGCAAGTTACCATTATTAGATAACATGAAAATTGCACTTGTTACACCTTTAAAGAATGAAAGAAAGAATATTGACAGATTCTTATCGGCTTTATCAAAACAAAGTATTGAGATTTTCAGTGTAGTTATTCTAGAGAACGATAGTGATGATGGCAGCAAGGAATATCTAGACTCAATTTCAACTGTATCTAATATTATAAATTTCAAAGTAATGAATCTTGAGTTTGAAGATAAATCTTATAGAGTTGATACCAAGTATTCCAATATAGTAAAACAAGGATTTGAATATTTAGAAAAAAAGGAATATTTTAATGATTTAGATTTTGTTGGCATATTAGATAGTGATTGTTTCCCGGAAAGTAATTATTATAAAGAATTGACTAAGTTTATGAATTCTGACAAAAGATTAGGAATTTCTAGTGGATTGATTTTTACAGATGCAGGGATATTACATAAAACAAATGTTAATTGGGTTAGAGGTGGATGTAGGTTGTGGAAGATAGATTGCTTTAAATCTACAGGTTTTTTAGTGGAACCATCTCCAGATGTGATTTCTGTAGCACTTGCACATCTTAATGGATGGACTGCTAAAACTTGTAAGCGAATTAAAGTTATCTCAAGAGAAGTTGGAGAGCAGGGGGACTATTCATTCTATGGAGTTTCAGCATATTATAGAGGGCATACTATTATTTATGTGATTCTCCGAGTTATATATTATAGTTTTTATAAGTTAGATGTGTTGCGATCATTGCAATATCTCAAGGGATATTTTTTATCTCTTATAAATAATAACGATAAATTGGCAAATAAAGAATTGAGAACGTATTATAATTGGTATCTCTTTAATAAACTTATTAAGAAATATCATTAGTAATGGATAAGATAATTGTATTTGTTTGTTTTTTGCTTTCCGCAATTGTCCCTCAAGCATTATACTTTATTTTTCCAGTTTTATTGCTCTATACGATTTGGTTGCAAGAATCACTATCAATAAATAGACTTACTAAAATATATATTAGCATATCTTTAGTAGTTCTCTTTTTCCTAATAATACAAGTCTTGTATTATCAAAGTATAGAATTTATTTATTTAAAAGGAACATTGCGTTATTTTGCATATGCTGCTTTTGCTTTGTATTTAGCAAAATTATCAGAAAAAGATATTTCCATTATATTTATACTCATCTCTTTATTCATATTATTGACCTTGCCATTAACTCTTTATCAGCTTATTTTATTTGAAAGAGGGTCTAATATTTTCATGCATGCAAATCATTTCGCATATGTTTTGGTAATTTGTATTGTATTTCTGTTAAAAACGAAAGGCTCGTTTATTAAACCAATACTATATTTAATTCTACTTGCCTCATTGATAATGGCTAAAACTACTGGAGCAATATTATCATTATTGATTATTCTGTTCCATGAGTATCATGTCAAGATTAAATCTATTTATATTAAAATACCAATGATTTCTTTTGCATTATTATTTCTTATTGTTGGGTTTAGCTATTCTGATAAAATTATAGAGCAGATAAGTTCTTTACAATATTTAGATTGGGGATTTATTAAAGTAAAAGCTCTTACAGCACAGCCTGGCGGTTACGGTTCTTTTATGTGGAGAATAATCTATTGGACGCAGATTTTATTTGCCTTTTTTGATAATAATTTCATTGTTATCCTGATAGGAGAAGGGATAGATTCTTTAACTAAATCTAATAGAGATATATATAGTTTTTTGTATACCGATCCACATAATGATTTTATTAAAATATTAGTTGAATATGGGATATTGGGTTTTAGTTTTTTTATTTTATTATTATATCGGTTTTCTTCTTTTCTTGGTAAAAGAATGGATATATTATTTATTTTAGTAATACCGTTTTTCTTTGATAATATGATTGTTAATTGGTCATATAATATTGTGTTCTTATTGTATTTAACTTATTTTTATAAAGCATATATTTCTAGAAGATGAAAAAAATTTTAGCAATCTCATCTTCAGGTGGTCATTGGACTCAAATGCGAAGAATAGCTCCGTCCTTTTCTGGGAATGAAGTTGTCTATGTTTCTACTCTAAAAGGATACGCTAAAGAAGTGTCTACTTACAAATATTATCAAGTGAAAGATGCTTCAGCTTGGAGTAAATTAAATTTAATTATTCTTTTTTTTCAATTAGTCAAAATTCTTTTTAAAGAAAGACCAGATGTAGTCATATCAACTGGAGCTGCTCCAGGTTTATTTGCAATAATAATATCACGATTTATTGGAGCAAGAACTATTTGGGTGGATAGTATTGCAAACTATGAACAAATATCATTGAGCGGGAGGTTAGTAAAATATTTTACACATTTACATTTAACACAATGGGAGCATTTAACAAATCAGAAGACACAATTTTCAGGAAAAGTTCTGTAATATTTGTAGTTACAGGTACTCAGGAACCTTTTGACAGGTTGCTTTTAATTCTTGACAAATGGGTAAGTAATCAAGATCAATATTCCATTATAGCTCAAACAGCAAGATCAGAGATGGATTTTAAGCATATGACTTGTTTTGATTATTTAGAACCAGATGTTTTTAATAAATACTTTATTAATGCAGATGTTATTATTGGTCATGCTGGCATGGGGACTATCATCAAGGGGTTGGAGAATGAGAAGAAGTTAGTAGTGTTCCCAAGGTTAGTTAAATATAATGAACATAGGAATGATCATCAGTATCATACTGCAAAAGGGTTTGAAAAGCTAGGGATGCTTAATGTTGCTTATAATGAAAATGAATTACTTAAATATCTAGATAATCTACAAAGTATTACTGAAAAAGAAAGAATTGATAAAAAAGCAGAACAAAAATTATTAGATGCATTGTATATATTTATTAATAAATAATATTATCTACATTTACCTCAAATTTTAGATAATGAAAAGTAAAGTAGCATTAATAACAGGAATTACAGGTCAAGATGGCTCTTACTTGGCTGAATTTTTGTTAAAGAAAGGATATATAGTGCATGGTGTAAAAAGGAGAGCGTCTTCCTTTAATACCGATAGAATTGAACATCTTTATCAAGATCCTCATATTAAAAATAGAAATTTGATTTTGCATTATGGAGATATGACAGATTCTATGAATTTGACTAAAATCATACAAGAAGTTCAACCAGATGAGATTTATAATTTGGCGGCAATGAGTCATGTACATGTGTCATTTGAAATTCCTGAATATGTAGCAAATACAGATGGAATAGGCGCCTTAAGAATTTTGGAGGCTATACGTTTATTAGGATTAACTGAAAGCACTAAGGTTTATCAAGCATCAACATCAGAGCTATTTGGGAAAGCTCAGGAATCACCTCAGTCAGAAAGGACACCCTTTTATCCAAGGAGCCCTTATGGAGTAGCTAAGCTTTATGCTTTTTGGGCGACAAAAAATTATAGAGAAGCTTATAATATATTTGCTTGTAATGGAATACTATTTAATCACGAATCTCCTGTAAGAGGGGAAACTTTTGTGACTCGTAAAATAACTCGTGCAGCATCAAAGATTGCATTAGGATTACAAGATAAATTATATTTAGGAAATTTAGATGCAAAGCGTGATTGGGGGCATGCAAAGGATTATGTGCGTATGATGTGGATGATTTTGCAAGCTGATAAAGCAGAAGATTGGGTAATTGCTACTGGTAGAACAACCACAGTTCGTGATTTTGTAAAAATGGCTTTTGATTATGCAGGCATTGAGATAATATTTAAAGGAAAAGGAAAAGATGAGAAAGCAATTATTAAGTCTTGTTCAAATCCTAAGTATCAAGTTGCAATTGGGAAAGAAGTAGTTGCGGTTGATCTTACATATTTTAGACCAACGGAAGTAGATTTATTAATTGGCGATGCCACAAAAGCAAATACCAAATTAGGATGGATTCCAGAATATACCTTAGAACAATTAATTAATGAAATGATGCAGTCAGATTTAAAACTGATGACTAAAGATCAATATCTGAAAGACGGAGGTTATACCATTATGAATTACTTTGAATAAGATGGAAAAACAAAGTTTAATTTATGTTGCAGGTCACAATGGCCTGGTTGGTTCAGCAATTGTAAATAACTTAACTTCAAAAGGGTATACAAATTTAATTCTCAAAACTCATGCTGATCTAGATTTGACAAATCAAGATGAGGTTAAAAATTTCTTTGAAACAGAGCACCCTGAATATGTGATTTTGGCTGCAGCAAAAGTGGGTGGTATTATTGCTAATAATACCTATCGCGCTGATTTTATTTATGAGAATCTAATGATCCAGAATAATGTCATTCATCAATCTTATTTATCTGGGGTTAAAAAATTATTATTTTTAGGAAGCACGTGCATTTACCCTAAAAATGCTGCTCAGCCAATTAAGGAAGATAGTTTGCTTTCCTCAGAACTAGAATACACAAATGAACCCTATGCAATTGCTAAAATTGCAGGCATTAAAATGTGTGAGAGTTACAATTTGCAATATGGCACTAATTTTATTTCTGTTATGCCAACCAATTTATACGGACCAAATGATAATTTTGATTTAGACAAAGCACATGTGCTGCCAGCCTTAATTCGCAAAATTCATCTAGGGAAGTGCTGTGATAATGATAATTGGGAAGCTATTAAAACAGATTTAAACAAAAATCCAATTGAAGGGGTGGATGGGAATTCATCAGAAACAGAAATTCTGGCAATATTAAATAAATATGGTGTAAAAAAAGAAGAAATTGAGATTTGGGGTAGTGGTAAGCCAAGACGTGAGTTTTTATGGTCGGAAGATATGGCAGATGCTTGTGTGTTCTTATTAGAGAATAGAGATTTCGAGAATATGTTTAATACTGCAAAATCAGAAATAAAAAATACTCATATTAATATTGGAACAGGGGTTGATATATCCATTAAGGAATTAGCTGAGCAGATAAAGGATTGTATTGATTATAAGGGAGGTTTTAAATTCAATATTTTAAAACCTGATGGTACAATGAGAAAATTAATGGATGTTAGCGTATTACATCAATTAGGATGGAAGCATTCTGTTTCCCTTGAAAAAGGTGTTGAAAAGATGTATTCCTGCTATCTTATTGAATAAAAGAGTTATCTTCTTTTTCTTACTTTTGCTGATATGAAAGGCTACTCAAGATATTTTTGGTTTATACATTTTATAGGTGATATTTTCTTTATAAACATTGCTTTTATTTTGATGTATATTCTGAAATTTGAGACGATAGACTTCTCGGATAAATATAGATTTCTAATTATTATATATAATGCCGTTTGGATTTTAGTTGCGTTAATGTTGCAATTATATGAACTTAAACAACTTAAAAGATTAGATCGCATTTTATTCAATCTTTTTAAAGCATTTGCTTTTAATACATTGATTCTTAGTGCGATATTATTTTCCTTAAAAGCATCAGAATTTTCTCGGGAGCATCTTTACTATACTTATTTAATGCTATTTGGATTAATTATTTTTTGGAGGTATTTAGCTGTTCAATTAATCAAGTTATATAGAAGATCAGGCTTTAATTATAGTAGGGTAGTCATTATTGGTGGTGGGGAGGTTGCTAAACAATTAAATAATTATTTTAATTCTGATGATATGTTGGGCGTTAAATTAATGGGTATTTTTTCAGATACAAAAATTGCATTTGAGACAAAAGAAGATGTCATTTTAGGAGATTTAGAGGGCTTGGAACTGTTTTCATTAAAAAATGATATTGATGAGATTTTTTATTCAATGCCACTAACTTATACTAAGAAAATTAAAGATTTGGTTGATTTTTGTGATAAATATATGATAAGGCTGAAGATTGTTCCTGATTTTAGAGGCTTTCTTTTTAAAAGAGTAAATATTGAATTTTTTGATGATGTTCCGGTGATTACTTTAAGGGAAGAACCTCTTAGAGATTTTGTAAATAGATTTTTGAAAAGAATGTTTGATTTGGCCTTTTCAATTTGTGTAATTATTTTTTTGTTAAGCTGGCTATACCCTCTTATTGCTATTTTAATTAAATTATCATCAAGAGGACCAATTCTATTTAAACAATTAAGGTCAGGGGTTAATAATGAAGAGTTTGTATGCTATAAATTTCGATCTATGGCAATAAATAGTGATTCCGATGCTAAACAAGCGACTAAAGGTGATGCAAGGATTACAAAGTTTGGCTTATTCTTAAGAAAATCTTCATTAGATGAGTTTCCTCAATTTATTAATGTTTTTATGGGGGATATGTCAATAGTTGGCCCAAGACCTCATATGTTATTACATACTGAAGAATATTCAGAACTAATAAATAAATATATGGTTAGGCAATTGGTGAAGCCAGGAATCACTGGTGTTGCACAAGTTAGAGGCTATAGAGGTGAAACTAAGGAACTTGAAGATATGGAAGGAAGAGTAAGACTTGATGTTTGGTATATTGAGAATTGGTCATTATCTTTGGATATTAATATAATTTTACAGACAATTTGGAATGTATTTAAAGGAGATGAAAACGCTTACTAAAGTTTTTCTTTTTTTTCTTATTCCTTTGTGTGTTTCCTCTCAAACTAATAGATTTCGTTCTAATTTACATAAACAGTTCACGGATGTTTTTACAGATACAACTATAAGAGTTGCTACCACAAATCAGCAATTGAGGATCGATTCAAGATTTTTTGGAGCAAGTTTATTGAGTAATAAGGATGAAGTTTATAGCACTTATTTATTAGGGTTAAGTCTTGAAGCTAATATCAGCAACAAATTAATGCTTATTGCTTTCTATGACTATCTTGATGGGAATCATACTTTAGCGATTAAAAACTATCAAGATTCATTAGGGATTTATTATCCTGGTTTTGGGTTGCAGCATAATAGGGTTCAATTTAATGCTAAGTATTTGGCAAACAAATTTATTACAGTGGATATTGGGCATGGTAAACAATTTATAGGTGATGGATATCAATCGTTATTGTTGTCGGATGTAGCATCTTCTTATCCATATTTGAACCTTACTACTGAATTTGGCCCTGTAAAATATTATAATCTTTACACTACATTCTTGAACCCTGAGATGGTTGATTATGGCAGGAAAAAACATGCTACTATCCATTATTTAGATTTCGCAATCACACAGAAGATCCATTTTGGTCTTTTTGAATCTATTCTCTGGCAATCAAAATCAGAGGGAGAAAATAGGGGGTATGAACTTGCATATTTCAATCCAGTGATTTTCTATAGACCAGTGGAATTCTCAAAGCAATCACATGTAGCAAATGCATTAATTGGGGCAAGCCTTAATATAACTTTTCAGAACACAATTTTTTATGGGCAATTTATGTTAGATGATCTGAATATCTCTAGACAAAAAGATGTAGATGACAACTATGAAGGAGGGTTCTTTCAAAATAAATATGGATATCAGTTAGGTTTGAAAGGTGAAATTCAAGATGTTAAGTATTTAATTGAGTACAATCAGGTACAGCCCTATACTTACGGACATAGAACTATTTTACAAAATTATTCTCACATGAACCAAGCATTAGCTCATCCTCTTGGTGCTAATTTTAAAGAGTTAATAAATATTTTGGAAATAAGAAAGGGAAAGTGGACTTATAAAATAAAAACTATATTTACTAATGTCGGATTAGATTCTTTAAATACTCATTATGGACAGAATATATTTCAATCAGATTATGAAGCTAGCACTGGCGGGCAATATTCTTACGGAAACTTTAATGGACAGGGGGTTAGTACTACTATTTTGTCTTTTCAGCCAGAGATTTCCTTTAAACTAAAAGGCTTTGATATATTTGGTTTAGTTTATTACAGAACAAAAAAGTCTGCTCTATTAGATCAGACTTCACTATTGTATTTAGTAGGGGTGAGAACTTTTCCATTCTCAACTTTTCAGGATTATTAGAATTCTAGTTCTTTTCCATTATTATAAGCGACAATAAAAGAATTTCCATACCCTTTCTTATTCATTATTTTTTGATAATCAAGAGCTTCATTTAAGCTGTAAAATAACCCAGATAAGTAAGCGGTAGTTTCTTCTGACACAGGAATGGCAATTACATTTGATTCATTAAATAAATTTGCAGGAGTATCAAAACTGCCAAAAGTTCCTAGGTTAAGTCTAAATATATAAGCATCACCCCCTTGAGCTAGCTGATCTTCTTTGCTGAAGGATTTCATTAATTTTAACCTTGCTTTATTAAAAGCATTTGCTACACTGTTAGCTTTTTTGGATTCACCCTGTTCTTTATAAATGTAAATTAAGTTCTCATAAGCAGGCAAAAATAATTTGTCTTGTTTAATTGATTTTTGAAATAGTTTAATAGATTCTTTAAGATTTGCAGCAGCAGCAAGAGTTGTCCATTTCCTAGTTCCGTCTCTTTTATTCTCACGAGCTGACATAAAAGCGAATTGGTAATATGCAACGGCCATATTATAAGTCCATTCTCTTGTATTAAATAATTTTGAGGTTAAAGATTTTAAATATCTTTTAGCCTGTCCAACTCCGCTTCTCTCCCCAGTAGCTAGACATGCAATTATTAAATTCCCTCGTGTGAAATTTAATCCGTCATTAGTAATTTTTCCTCTTTTTAACCTTTTCTCAGCATCTTTTAGAGGTTTCTTAGCTGCTTTATAGTTTCTGTTTGCTAGAGCTTTTACCCCTAAGTTATAGTCTCTAATCCCTTCTTGTATTTGAGCCATACTTCTGTCATCAATTTTATCAACTTTATTAAATTGTAAATGATCATCAGTTTTTATAATTTTAAGATTTGTAACATCTGGTCGTTTCCCTTTTGCCACAAATATGTCTTTTTTCTTATTGTTTTCAGCTACAGTTTGACTTCTGTTGTCAGCAACTTTTTTATTTTTCTTATTTAATTTTTCTTCAGCACTATTCATTCTGTCAATTACTTTATCTGCCTCATTTTCATTCCCAGAATTCCTGTAAATGGCTTCCATAGTTACATATGCTTGGAAATAAAATTCATCTTTTCTTATTATAGAACTTAGTAATGAAGCAGCTTCATCTTGATTCCCTGTAAAATAATGAGCTATAGCAATATTATATGCCCAATTGTTATCATTATATGCTTTAGAAGTTATTAGATTTAATAGTCTTTCTGCTTGAGCTAAGTTTTCTTTGTTTCCAGAGTTAGCACATGCAAGAGCCATGTTTGCGTGAATAAAATTCATTGCGTCAGGGGAGAGTTTTGCTCTTTTATAACGTTTCATTGCTGCCTGAAACTCAGTAATTGCAGCAAGATATTCTTTATTTTTCATCAAAGAAATTGCTGCAGTGTAATGATCCGCAGCAATTCCTGCTTGTTGGACTGATCTTTTTGTAAGATTTTTTTGATTTTCATACTGCATTACTTTATCTACATCTGAAATTGGTGTCCAATCAAATGCAGTAAGCCCTTCCGTGTATGAAGAGTCAATAGCAGAGGCTGCAATAGTATTTATACTTGCGGTAATTATTATTACTATTAAAAATAGGAGTCTTTTCATCATTTTTTTATTGTTTGCTTTTCAGTTTGCCAAATTATAAAAAATTATTGAAGTACAATTCTGTAATTCACAATCTGATTATTTTGTTTAATTTGTATAAAATATATTCCTTTTGCAAAAGTAGATAAATCTAATTTTGTTGAACTAACTTCATTATTATTGTTTTCAACCTTTAAAAGTTGATTTCCTATAGAAGTCATAACAGTAATACTGTTGATAGCATGAGTTCCCTCAATTGTAAGGAAGCCATTTGTTGGGTTTGGATAGATCTTTATGCTTTGATCAAGACTGTTTAATCCACTAATATTATAATCTATTATCAAGGAATTTTCTGAACAGCCGTTACTATCGGTTACACTAACATAGTATTCCCCCATTGATGATGGATTAAAGATCTCTGATGTTGCTCCAGGGATTAGTGTCCCACTTGCAGTATACCATTGGTAAGTTGAAAAACCATTAGTTGCCACAAGGTCACTTCCATTTATCCAAATATTAATTAATAGTGGGTTAGGTTCATTAACAATAGCAGAATGTATTACGGAACAACTATTGTCATCTGTTATTGTTACATTATAAGACCCTGCACATAAACCAGTTGCAGTTTGAGTTGATTGTCCATTTGTCCAAACATAAGAGTATGGAGGTATACCTCCAGTAGTAGTTACTGAAACACTACCGTCACAATAATTATAACAACTTGCATCAATTGAACTGGTAATGCTGATGATTTCGTCTGGTTCAACTACATCTACAGATGCAGAATCTAAACAGCCGTTAGCATCAGTTATTGTACAAGAATATGTCCCTGCTGATAATCCGGTTGCTATATTAGTAGTTTGACCATTTGACCATAAATAAGCATAAGGAGGCGCTCCTCCACTTATTATACTAATACTTGCACTTCCATCATTTCCACCAGAACAATTAATACTTGTAGATGTAGTTGTGCTAATTATAGAATCAGGGTTTGTAAGCGAGAAAGAGTGACTAATAGAGCAGCCATTTTGATCAGTAACATTAATTGAGTGAGCTCCTGAGCTAACTGTTGTAATGTAGCTATTCCCTCCATTTGACCAATTATATATTAAAGGCTGAGTTCCTCCCCAAACATTGATTTCTGCTTGTGCGACATCGTTATGACACATAATAGAATCGACCAAAAGATTTGATGTTATTGCTTGGGGTTGGTAGACGTTGAATGTATCTGTTAAAGTTGTTATTCCATCATCAACTGTAATAATATATGCTCCATCACATAAGTTTGTTAAGTCATCATTAGTTGATGTAAAACCATTAGGGCCAGTCCAAGTGTACGTGTATGTAGAATCTCCTCCATTTGCAGTAATATTTAATGCTCCATTACAGGAATCAAAGCAAGAAGCATTTGTGGCCAAATCAAGATTCATCCATAATGATGATGGCTCAGTCAGCTCAATTGTGTCAAGGTAAGTACAGGAGTTACTATCTGTAATTTCTATGTAATAAAATCCAGATAAAAGATTTGTAATATCTTCATTGTTTGATGAAAATCCATTATCACTAGTCCAACTTGTACTAAGTAGTCCACTTCCTCCAGTTGATGAAATATAGATGGAGCCATCACTTCCTCCATAGATTGTAATGTCAGTTAATGAATCAATATTTAAGCTAATTCCATTTGGTTCTGTTAAAGTATAGGTGTCCATGGAAATACATCCACAGCCATCTGTTACATAACAGTTATAAGTGCCTGCTTCCAAAGATGAAATTGCAGAGTCTGTGCTTAAAGTTATACCAGGGTTTGTTATATCTTCCCAAAGATAAGTATAGTTTCCATCACCTCCAATGCCATTAGCATAGATAGATCCATTACTATCTCCAA
>JAYZYW010000021.1:0-12215 GCA_036139835.1 Bacteroidota bacterium | reverse complement strand
ATACAACAGGCAGCATACGTCTTGCGTAATTGCTTCAAAGATTTTGCTGTTGGGACAGTTCATATAATTAGTGTTGATGATGAACTTTCAATTACGAATGAACATTTAGCAGTAAAAGCAGATGGCCATTATTTTGTTGGTGCTGATAACAGCTTTTTTTCATTATTATTTAATGAAGTGAATCCTGAAAAAATTGTCAGATTAAATCTTTCATTAACAAGCAATTGCATGACATTTGCTGCTAAAAATATCTTTGTTCCCGCTGCTTGTCATTTAGCTAGAGGTGGTACGATGGAAATTATTGGAACTGCTATAAATGATTTTGCAGTTAAAAAGGTGGAATTAAAGGCCGTTTTACGAACAGATATGATTAGAGGCTCTGTTGTATATGTTGATAGCTATGGAAATGCAATAACAAATATTAGTAAGAATGAATTTGAACGAGTACAAAAAGGAAGATCATTTACAATTCTTTTTGGAAGAGAAGATGAAATGATCATTGAATTGTCTGAAAAATATAAAGATGTTACTTCTGCTGAGAAACTAGCACTTTTTGGAGAAAATAATCAATTACAAATAGCAATTAATAAAGGAAGGGCGAGTAAACTCCTTGGATTAAAATTACATGAAATTGTAAGAATAGAATTTAAATGATTACTTTATACAAAAAAGAACTAAGTGTATTTTTCAGCACTATCATTGGCCCTTTAATAATTGGCTTGTTTTTATTGATTAACAGCCTAGTTTTATGGTCCAATATAAGTCAATTTAATATTTTAGACAATGCTTATGCATCTATAGATTCATTTTTCACTATTGCTCCACTGCTTTTTTTACTTTTTATTCCTGCAATTAGTATGCGTACTTTCTCAGAAGAATATAATATAGGAACTATTGAAAGTCTAATAACAAAACCTATTACTACTAATCAGATAATTGCAAGTAAATTTTTAGCAATTTTAACTTTGGTAACCGCTTCAATAGTACCGACATTTTTATATGTTATCACTATTTATTTTCTTGGTGAAACTCCAGGAAACCTTGATTTAGCAGGAATTATTGGCTCTTATATTGGGCTATTAATGCTGAGCAGTATTTTTGTAAGTATTGGCGTTTTTGCTTCATCTATAAGTAATAATCAAGTTATTTCTTTTATTTTAGGAATAATTATATCTGTAATCTTTTATTTTGGATTTGATTTATTAAGCAAAATTCAGATACTTGAATCAATTGCTGTTACTCTGCAGAAAATAGGAATATCTTATCATTATAACATTATAAGTAAGGGGTTATTACTAGTTTCAGATATTATTTATTTTCTCTCAATTAGCTTTTTATTTTTAAAGTTGTCTGAAATTGTAATCCTAAGCAAAAAATAATGATATCGAGAAAATTATCATGGTTAGCCCCTTTCTTATTAGTAATACTAATAAATATTTTATTCTCTTGGGTTGATTTTAGAATTGACTTAACAGGAGATAAAAAACATTCAATATCTGAAGAAACTAAGCAGATAATTAATAATTTAGAGGATGTTGTTTTTATAAAAGTCTATCTTGATGGTAATTTCCCTGCTGAATTTAAGTATTTGCAATCTGAGTTATTAAATTTGCTTACTTCTTTTAAGTCTCTTGCTGCAGAAAATCTCGATTTTGAAGTTATTAATCCAAATAATACTACGGATGAAAAAGAAAAAACCGATCTTTTCAAACAATTAATTAAAGAAGGGCTTACCCCTACTGATATTGAAATCAGATCTAGCTCTATAAAATCTAGTCAAATCATATTCCCTGGAGCTTTAATTTATTATAAAGATAAGCAACAAGCAGTTAATTTTTTAAAAAACTCTGTCACTAAAAAAGCAGGAGAGAACATAAATGAGTCTGTTGAAAATTTAGAGTTTGAATTTATCTCAGCTATCCATCATCTAACAAAGAATAAAATTGATAAAATTGCTTTCTTAGAAGGAAATGGAGAGTTGACTGCTGAAGAGGTTTATGATTTAACAGAATCAGTACTTCAAGATAATGATAAGCTTAGCTATCATTATAATGTTGAACGTTTTGATATAAAGGAATTTGAAATTGATAGTGTAACTATGCAGGCTAATATTTCAAACCAAATTTTAAATTTAAGTAGATTTAAAGCCATAATAATTGCTAAGCCTACTATTGCTTTTAATATACTGGAAAAATTTATTATTGATCAGTATATTATGAATGGAGGAAAAATACTTTGGCTTATTGATGGTGTAAATGCAAGTATGGATAGTTTACAAAGAGGTAATAGCTTTCTTGCATTAAAAAATGATTTAAACTTAGATGACCAGCTATTTAAATATGGCATTAGGATAAATGCAAACTTGATTGAAGATTTAAGGTCAACTGAAATTCCAATTGTAACAGGATATAGTAATAACATTCCTCAGCAATCTTATTTTCCATGGCCTTACTATCCTTTATTATTCTCGGAAACAAATCATCCAATATCAAACGGATTAGATGCTATAAAATGTGATTTTGCAAGCTCAATAGATACGATAAAGAATGCAATTAAAAAGACTATATTACTAACTAGTTCAAAACATAGCAGGCTAAATCCTACTCCTACAAAAATAAGTTTAAGTATCTTACAGAATCCTCCACCTATGGAATCATTTAATAAATCTCAGATGCCTATTGCAGTATTATTAGAAGGTAAATTTGAGTCTGTATTTAAAAATCGTATTTTACCAAAGCAATCCATAAACTTTAAAAATAAAAGTAAAATAACACAAATGATTATTGTTTCTGATGGCGATATTGCAAGAAATAGTCTATCTAATAATGGAAATATTTACCCCTTAGGATACGATAGGTTTATTAAACACACTTATCCAGGAAACAAAAAGTTTGTAATGAATGCTATCCATTATCTGTGTGATGATATTGGCCTTGCGAAGTTAAAATCAAAAGAGATAAAATTACGATTATTAGATAAAGAAAAAATTGTTACAAATAAGTTCTTAATTCAGTTTATTAATATTGTTTCCCCTTTATTATTGCTTTTGATATCTACTCTTTTATTTTTGTACTTCAAAAAGAGAAAATATGCTTAAAAAATACTGGATCTATATCTTTATTAGCCTTATTAGTATTGTAACTCTTTGGCTAATTAAACCAGATACTAAATCTTCCATCATAAAAGATAATAAATTTGCAATTGAAGACATTTTCTCAATCACAAAAATATTTTTAGCAGACAGAAATGGAAATACAATAACCTTAACTCAACATTTGGACAGTATTGTTGATCCTAGAGGATGTGTTGAATGGAAGGAAACCTGGATTGTTAATAACCAATTTATTGTTAGAAAAGATGCAATCACTACTCTTTTATCAACTGCTAATAAAATAAGAATTAAAAAACCTGTATCAAATACAGCTTTTGAAAATGTAGTAAAACACATGGCTACAACAGGTGTGCTTATTGAATTCTTTGCAAACGATAAAATGGTAAAATCTTATACAATTGGATCTAACACACCTGATCATTTAGGGACTTATATGCTATTAAAAGGAAGAAAAAAACCATTTGTTGTTCATATTCCATCTTTTAATGGTTTTTTATCACCAAGATATGGAATTCAAGGGAATTCCCTTGATGTAACAAATTGGCGATCGACAACTGTCTTTAATCTATCTCTTGAAGCTATTAATCATATAAAATATACAGATTATTTAGATCCAGAGAAATCATATTTTCTTAAAACAAATCCATTTAAATTAATTAGTTCAAATCATAAATCTGTCCTATTTAATAATAAAAAGGTTTTAAAGCTTCTTAATAGTTTTGAAAATTTAAATTGTGAAACTTTTAAAAAACAAAAACATAATATTGAATTTTTAACTCAGTTAGAAGAACTGGTGGTTAACTCTGATACACTAAGAACTTATCAAATTTCTGAGGCAGTTATCAAAACAAAAGAAGATAACTTTACAGTTGCTAGAAAATATGCAACTCTCAATACTGGCGACTTGATGTTGATTCAAGATTATGTTTTTAACAAAGTGTTAATTAATATTACTGAATTAACAGAGTAAAACAAAGTTAGATTAAGTAGAAAATTTATATTTGACATTTAAAATAAATACTAAAAGAGAAATAAAAAATTAATGAAATTTATAGTAAATAGCATAGTTCTTTTAAAGGAACTTCAGAAATTAAATAGTGTAATTAGTTCTAATAATACATTGCCTATTTTAGATAATTTTTTATTTGAGATTTCTAGTAATAGTATGACCATTATTGCATCTGATTTAGAAGTAACAATGATGGCAATAATTTCTGTTGAGGCTGATACTGATGGAAGAATTACAATTCCTGCAAGGATATTGACAGATACTTTAAAAACTTTCTCAAATCAGCCTTTAACTTTTCTTATTGATACTTCTACTTTTGCTATTGAAATGAGCTCCGAAATGGGTAATTATAAATTAGCAGGCCAAAATGCTGATGAATTTCCTAAAACTCCAAAATTATCAGGAGCTTCTTCAACTACTTTTAGCGGTGATATTTTAGCAAATGCAATCAACAAAACCTTATTTGCTAGTGGTAATGACGAGTTAAGGCCAGTAATGAGCGGTGTATTTTGTGAGTTATCATCTGAACAAGTGACTTTTGTAGCTACTGATGCTCATAAACTAGTAAAACATACTAGGACAGATTTGTCTTCTGATAAAACAGCATCATTTATCTTACCTAAAAAGCCATTAACGCTTCTTAAAAATAATATTATTGAGGATGAAGATATAAAATTAGAATTCAATGAGACAAATGCATTATTTTCATTTAATAATATCACTATAATTTGCAGATTAATTGACGGAAAATACCCTAATTATGATGCTGTTATACCAAAAGAAAATCCTAATAAACTTACTATAGAAACAGCAGCGCTATTAAGCTCAATTAAGAGAGTCGCAATCTATGCAAATAAAACTACTCATCAAATTAGATTAAAGATTGCTGGAAGTGAGCTGCAGATTACTTCCGAAGATTTAGATTTTGCAAATAAAGCTGAAGAAAGATTGTCCTGCCAGTATGAAGGGACAGATATGGAAATTGGATTTAATTCTAGATTTGTAATTGATATGCTAAATAATATTGGAGCAGAACAAATTTCATTAGAAATGAGTGCCTCAAACAGAGCTGGGATTATACTGCCATTAGATGGAATGAAAAAAGGAGAAAACACATTAATGCTAGTAATGCCAGTAATGCTAAATAATTAAACTATGAAAAAAATAACTACACTTACATTAATTTCTTTACTAAGTTTGGGTTTAAATGCCCAAAGTTTGTTGCCAATAAAATACGGTCTTAAAGTTGGGGCTAATCTTGCTAATATTACTTCCATCTCTAATGATGGAGTGGAAAATATTGAGAGTTCTGTATTAATTGGAGTTGCTGGTGGTTTTTATATGGAAATTCCGTTAAATGATAGATGGTATATTAACCCTGAGATTATTTATGCTCAAAAGGGAGCTGCTTTTACTTATAACTATATGCATGATTATGAAGTTGACCAAAGAGACTTACACAGTACTTCTCATGAATTAAAATTAGCTTATGTAGAGTTAAATTCTACAATGAGCTATAAAACTTCTGCTAAATTATCTTTAAATTTTGGCCCTTCTATTGCTTATTTAATAACACCAGCTTATAGTATCTTAAGTGATATAGGAGAAGATGATGGAGATATTTTACATGAAGAGCTACCTGTTGGTGAATACAAAGAAGAAGTTTTAGATATTGGGTTGAATTTAGGCTTTTCTTATTACTTAACTGAGAATTTTTTAATTGACGGAAAGGTTAATACAGGCTTCATGAGTATTGGGGAGGTTTCAAAAGAGGTTTATACTGGTTCTATCGGTAATGATACAAAATCAAATATTTATGATCTAAAGAATATAGGAATTGTGTTTTCTATTGGATATTTATTTTAGTTCCGGTAATTTTATAATCATTATTTTTGAGAAACTCTATCATCATAATATGGTCGTTTTGTAATCACTTTTCATTTTTTTTACAAAAAAAGTCTCATTTCATGCTTTAATTAATTTGCCATCAACAAAAATTGGCACAATATCAGATGTCATTGAAGGATTCAAACAGAAATGAGTGTCTTTTATAACTTCATTAGAATGATTTCTTTTTCTGTAAGATGACATTGTTAAGTATTCAAATAAATTACCTTTAGCACTAGAATATAATTGTATTGATGCTTGCAAAGAGTCACAATTTGTTGTGAAATTATTAGTACTTAATAATTTTTCAGCAAGTGCACCAGCAAAAATAGGATCTTCTAAATTAAAAAGCCCTTTCCAGCCTGAACAAAGAATAATGATATTATTTTTCTCTTCTTTTAAATATTTCGTAACAGCATCAATATTCAGAAATGACGCAGTAATTACTTTATGTTCTTTTGCTAAAGAAATTGCTTTAGTTCCATTTGTTGTTGTAAGCACTAAAGTTTTTCCTTTAATATCAGTATTTATGTAGTGATAGGGCGAATTTCCATAATCAAATCCCTCTATTGGAAGTGTGTTTCTTTCAGCCGCAATAATGTGATTTTTAAAATTTTTATATTTAATGGCTTCTTCTAGTGTTTTAACAGGGATTACAGCATCAATCCCACATTCAAAAGCGGTAGAAATTACGGAAGTTGCTCTCAATAAATCAACAATGACGATTGTTGAGATTCCATCAGCATACTTATTAAAATGATCAGTTGAAAAGCACACTTGTATGTTATTTTTAGTATTCATTATTTTACAAAAGGTAAGGATACAACTTTCGCTTTAATTTGCTTGTTACGCACTTGGATAAATACTTCACTTCCTATATTTGAAATCTCTTTAGGAACATAAGCCATAGCAATTGCTTTTGATAATGTTGGAGACATTGTACCAGAAGTTATTACTCCTATATCCATGCCTTCAGCAGTAACAATAGGATACCCATTACGAGCAATTCCTTTATCTATTAATTCTAATCCGACTAATTTTCTTTTTGTCCCTCCCTCCTTTTGAGCCTTTAACTCCTCAGAATTAATAAATTCTTTAGTAAATTTTGTAATCCAACTAAGCCCAGCTTCAATAGGTGAAGTAGTTTCGTTAAGATCATTACCATAAAGGCAGAATCCTTTTTCTAAACGTAAAGTATCACGAGCAGCTAAACCAATAGCCTTTATTTCGATTGATGTATTAAATAAAGCATTCCAAAGTTTACCAACATTTTGATTTTTTACATAAAGCTCAAAACCTGATTCACCTGTATAACCAGTACGTGATAAAATAACATTTTCTATACCAGCGATAGTACCAATTTGAAAATTATAATATTTTATTTCAGATAAATTTACAGTTGTAAGTTCTTGTAATAATGGAATTGATTTAGGTCCTTGCACAGCAAGTAAAGAATAATTATTTGACTGATTATCAATAGTACATTTAAATGAATTATGTTTATTAATCCATGCTAAATCTTTGTCTATATTTGATGCATTAATTACTAGTAAATAGTTATTCTCAGCCATCATATACAATAAAAAATCGTCTACTATACCCCCTGTAGAATTTGGGAAACAAGTATATTGAGCTTGACCGGGATTCAATCTACTTACATCATTTGTAGTAATATATTGTAAAAAGTTAAGAGAGTGCTTACCACTAATAAAAACCTCTCCCATATGAGAGATATCAAAAACACCAACTGAGTGCCTTACAGTTTGATGTTCTGCTATTACTCCATCAGTATATTGTACAGGCATTTTATATCCTGCAAAATTAACCATCTTACCTCCTTTTTTCTCATGTAAATCAGATAAAACTAGCTTTTGCATAGTATGAATTAAGTTTTAGCAAATGTATAAAATCATCTTTCTTTAAAATAATTTTCTCCTTATTTTCAAAAAAACTTCTTAATTTGCATAAAAACAGCTATTAATGAAAAAATTAGAAAGAAGACTTACTTTATCTTCTGTTATTGCAATAAGTATTGCGGGGATGTTAGGATCTGGAATATTTGTATTGCCTGGAATAGCTGCTTTTAAAACTGGATCTTCAATATGGTTAGCTTATCTTATTGCTGCTATCTGTATTTTACCTGCTGTCCTATCTAAATCAGAGCTTGCTACTGCAATGCCCTCATCAGGAGGTTCTTATGTTTATATTGAAAGAGCATTAGGCCCCTTATTTGGCACAATATCTGGTATTGGCCTTTGGCTGTCACTATTACTTAAAAGTGCTTTTGCACTAGTAGGTTTTGGAGCTTATTTCTTAGTAATTACAAATATATCTCCGCATTATTTAAAATATCTTTCTATTGGATTCTTAATACTTATTATGTTTCTCAATATTCTTGGAGTAAAAAAAGTAGGGAAAGTTCAACTAGTAATAGTATTGTTAAGTTTATTAACACTTTTATCCCTTTTGTTTATAGGAGTGCCAGTTGTTGATAAGAATTTATTAAATCCATTTCTGACTGATGGAACTATGGGGCTTATTAGTACTGTAGCATTTGTTTATATATCATATGCTGGTGTTACAAAAATTGCTGCAATAGCTGGAGAGGTTAAAAATCCAAGCAGAAACATTCCATTAGCTATGCTTCTTTCATTACTTATTATATCTGGACTTTATGTTTCTATTGCCTATACATTAGTTGGAAATGTACAGCTTGAACTATTAGCAACAGATATAAAACCTATATACACATTAGCCTTATTATTAGGAAACGAATGGTTTGCTTATGCAGTAGCTCTTGTTGGAGTTGTTACTCTTATATCTATGGCTAACTCTGGAGTTCTTGCAAGTTCACGATTTCCTTTTGCTATGGCTATGGATAGATTACTTCCTAATTATCTTGCGAGAGTTCATGATAAACACCTAACGCCTATTAATACGATATTACTTACTTGTCTTATGATGTCGTTAGTCATCTTATTCTTAGATGTAGAGAAAATTGTAAAACTAGCTAGCGCCTTTAAAGTAAGCATGTTTATTACTGTTAATATTTGTGTAATTGTACTTAGAGAAACTGGCGTCCAATGGTATAAACCTACATATAGATCTCCATTATATCCTTACATACAGCTCTTTGGAATATTTAGCGGCTTAGTACTTTTATTTTACTTAGGCTGGATGCCAATATTAGTATTATTAATAATAGCCTTTATTGGCAGTGTGATTTACTATTCTTATGGTATTAAAGCTTCTAGAACAGGAGTATTAAAAACTTATGGGCATAGGGCTGCTAGATTCCTTTTCTTTAGAAATAAAAATACTGATATTGAAGAAGTGTCTAACTATAATCTATCTGATGAAAAGCATAAAGATTGGCTTGATGGTCAAATTAATCCAGACGCAGGTGTTATTATTCCTCTTTTTGGGAATGAATATTCCCCGGAGTCTCTAGTTGAGTTGGGTGCTGCCTTAAATGCGAAGAAAAGTATTCAAGTGCTTAATATAAAGGAGGTTCCAGATCAAACATTTTTAGATGCTGTTCTTATAGAAACTCCAAAAATTAAATCATTACAAAGGCAATTATCAATTGTTCAAGATCTAAATAACTTAGAGCTTGATTTTGAATCAATAGTTACGCATAATGTGTCTGATACAATGCAAGTATTATCTGATCATTCAAAATCTGATTGGCTTGTACTTTCATGGGATGGCAGGATAAGTAATGGTTTCTTAATAAATAACCCTTTAGGCTGGATAGTTAGTAATATAAATTCAAATTTCGCACTTTTCAAGGATAATGGTGTTCGATATATTAGTGAGGTTGTATTGGCTGTTAGACCAAATAGTAAGGATCTTAACAAATTAATCTATACTACTGCAAACCTTTGTAAATTTTACAATGCTAATTTTACTTTATTACATGTCCTTTCTAAAGATAGAAATAAAGATCATTTTGAAAAGATTCAAAAACAATCAGACACATTATTAGGTGATTACAAAGATATTGCAAGCTTACGAATTGAGTTTTCAGAGAATCCTAGCGTAACAGTTTCTGAGCTTACAGCAGAATATGACTTATTAGTATTAGGGACCCCAAAAAAAGATACTTGGAAAAGCATGCTATTTGGGACAGGAAAAGATAAGTTCGCAGTAAACTCAGCATGTTCTGTTCTAAGGCTTACAGTTAATCAATAAAATTATTCAATAATTATTATCTTCTCTACTGTACCATCTTCATAAATATAAAATAATGGGGATTTTGATTGAGAATTGGAGATTCTCCCAAGTACATCAACTACTTTAATAAGCCTTCCTTTATTTGTGATTTCTGCTGGCTCACTGATAGTTGGTATAGTATTTAATATTTCAAATCCATCAAACCCACCTTCAACCCAATGCCCTCCAAGAGCATCCCAATCAGCAGTTTCAATAATTAACTGCATTGTTGCTGTAAGTGTAATATATTGGGATAAGTCAAAAGACCTGAAGTTCCATTGTCCCATATCAAGAGAATTTTCTGTCATAGTCTCTAGAACTACAGTAGTACTACCATTAAAGATACTAACTATTAATGAATCATTTGGTGTACTGCCTCCACCCCATCCTCCTCCACCATTACTAAACCAAGAATAGTATTGTAAGAAATAAGGTGGATTAGCTGTTAAATTAAATATTGGAGATGTTAAAATAGTATTAAAATCATCTACATCATTACTGCCTGTTTGACTTCCAGAAGTTAAACCTGTAACATAGGCATATTCATAACAATCTGAATCAATATCATCTTCTGGATTATAATTCAACCCTTGATCGGAAGTTCCTTCAGGGTTTCCTCTCTCCCATCTTCCTGGATCAGAGGGAGTAATACCACCATCAATTGTCCAACCAAAATCAAAAGTAAAATCATCATAGTAACCTTCTTGTAGAGTAATAGTAATAGTAGACGTAGGATCAATATATTCATTATTACAAAAAGTTACATATCCCCAAGTTCCTACTATGACTTCATAACTCCCTTCATACATACTATTAATGCTAAAATTTCCATTAATATCAGTAGTGATATTATAAGTAAACTCATTATTATATATTACTACCTCAGCGGCATTTATCCCATTCCCAGCAACATCAATTACCATTCCATTTGCTGTAAACGAGACTAATGGTTCCAATGCGGCATTTAAGACTACAACACCTCCATTGGTTAATGTAGCAGATAGAGTGTCGCTTAAATATCCTGGCTTTGAAAATACTACATCATAAGTTGCAGCATCAGCAGTGCCGCTAAAATAACCACCTGTTAAATTAGTAGAAGTATTGTTAGGTAAATTAGTATTTAGAATCTCAACACTAGCTCCACTTAAAGAATTTCCATTAGAAATATCTGTTACATTTCCCTCTAAATAACATGCTTGAACAAAACCTCGTTCATAGATCATTAATTTAGCAGATTGATTAGCACTACTATTGATCTCAGATGATATTATGAGTCCTGATGGTAAAAAAGGATATGTTCCCCAACAACCATCAAAACCATTTCCAGCACCAGAGTAGGAATCATAATAAGCAACCTGGATCATATTATTAGGATATGTAATGTCATGTACAGTTGTTCCATCTCTATACCATGAAGTAACAAGAAAATTCCCGTCAACATGGGTATTATGTGGAATTGAATTTGATCCTGGATTAGATTGAATTCGATCAATTTCTTGTATGTTTGACATATCAGATATGTCATAAGATGCAATATAAGCATCCGAAGTCTCATCTGTTGTAAAAACATAATTACCATTATCACTGACCCATGCATTATGCGTAAATGCATTAGGTGTTGGATGTGTCCCAATGGTGATAGGATTATTTTTATTACTTACATCAATAATATAGAGATCCCCAGTATAGATACATCCAGCATAAAGAGTGTCACCTCTAGCCATACCATCATGAATATATTCATCATCCCATTCTCCAAGGTAAACTGGATTGATAGGATCAGCATCAACATCTAGAAAGATTGCACCATCAGCTGGACTATTTCCATGATTACTAGAAGCTCCAAAGATATAACAGATTCCATTTTCATCAATATATAAATTATGTGCTGCAGTAAATGTTATACTAGCTCCTGTTGTTGGATTTGTAAATTGAGAAACATGCCAATTTGTATTTCCACTCATATCACTAAGATCAACAATTAAAAGCCCT
>JAYZYW010000020.1:0-45245 GCA_036139835.1 Bacteroidota bacterium | reverse complement strand
GGTAGTGGAAATTCTTTAGCTTATCCATTTGATATAGGTCCTGTAAGTATTACATCTTCAAATGCTGGAGATCAATACTATTATTTCTATTATGACATTGAAATTATGCCTTATGCTACATATATATATAGAAATATATGTGATGGTGATAGTATTACAATTGGAAACAATGTTTATAATAGTCCAGGAGAATATACAGATCTTTTTACAGCTAATAACTCGTGTGATAGTGTTGTGTTTACTATTATAGAGTTTTATCAATCTCCACCATTATTTATACAAACAACTCCTAATCCTGCTGAAATTTGTTTAGGGGAGATGGTTTTACTTGAAGGTAGTGCAGGTTTTTCTTATTATTGGTGGGATATTTTTGTTTTTAATATCCCTATTAGCACTGGATTAACAGGCAGTAGTTTAATGGATGACCCCATAGTAGATACATGGTATTTACTTTCAGCAAAAGATTCTAATGATTGTGTTGTTAAGGAAGATATATGGGTTTATGTTGATAGTTGTATTTCTGGATTAAATGAAGAATTAATTTCCAATATTAACATATATCCTAATCCTTCAGCTGGATTGTTTACAGTAGAATTTAAAAGGATTAAAGAGAACAATTCAACTATAAGAATCGTAAATTCTATTGGAGATATGATATTTCTTAAAGAATTAAAAATTGGAGAGAGGTCAAAACAAATCAATCTTTCTACTTTTTCTAAAGGTGTCTATTTTATAGAATTACAAACTGATGATGGAGTGAGTAACAAGAAATTAATACTCCGCTAAACTATTTAATTTTACATTTTTTAGATTGTTGCGTGTTAATTTATCGTATAATTCAATAATAGTTATATAATGAAATGGTTAATATTTATATATTTTTTTGCAGTTAGTATATTTTCGCTTTCAGCACAAGACAATGTTTTTAGTTATATTGTTTCTGATAAAATTGTAACTCAAAATCAAGAGAATACAAAAGCTGTTAATCTAAATAGAATCTTATTAGATCAGATAATATTGGAAACCCCAAATGAGTTCTTTCTAAAATTGCCGCTTATTAATGGCAGTTTTTTAAATGTTACTATGAAAAAATTCTCTGTATTAAGTAAAGCACATAATTTGATAATTGAAAGATCTAGTGGGCAGGTAACAGAAGAATATACACTAGATTTTCAATCTTATTATATCTTATTTGAAGGTAATTCAATTGGCACATTTTTATGTTTTGAGAATTCTATAGTGATAAGTTATAAATATAATAATAAGCAATTTGAAATAAATAAAATAGATAATGAATTTCTATTATTTGACATAAATGATTGCTTGATTAATAATACATTTTCATGTGAAGTAGAAGAAAAAATAGAAGGTATAAATATTGAAGAAAATTATCCAGAATCATCATCTACAAACCCTAAATGTTTGGAATTAGCAGTTGAAGTAGATCAATATACACGAAATACATTTAGTTCAAATACAGCCACAACAAATTGGGCACATGCAATTATAGCTGGAGTTAGCCAAGTATATGCTAGTGAGGTAAATCTTAATATATCTATTGTCACAACAATTATTTGGGAAACTACAGACCCTTATAATTCTTATATTAATGACGCGAGTAATATGCTTGCTGCTTTAAGAAATCATTGGACAGCAAATAATGGATCCATTAGCAGAGATCTTGTTCATTTGATGACCAAAAGATCAAATACAGGAACTGGGGGAATTGCTTATCGAGATGTATTGTGTGATAACTCTTGGGGGTATGCTTTTAGTTCTGATCTAAATAATACTACAAATTTTAATTTTCCAAATCCACCATATACTTGGAATTTAATGGTGTGTAGTCATGAAATTGGTCATAATATAGAATCTCATCATACACATTGGTGTGGTTGGCCTGGAGGTCCAATTGATAATTGTGCAGACGTAGAGGGTAGTTGCACTAATAATCCTGCATCACAAGTAGGAACAATAATGAGCTATTGTCATACTACTTCTGCAGGTACTCTTATAGATTTTCATGCTATAGTTGTTAGTAATGCTCTAACTCCTGGGATTAATGGGGCTAGTTGTTTAACTACATGTTCATTTTATGGATGCACCGATCCTAATGCAACAAATTATGATCCTAATGCAACTGTTGATGATGGTAGTTGTACATATTCCCCTGTCCTTACAGGAGTTACTTCAGACATTAGTTGTAATGGTTTGTCGGATGGCAGTATTAATTTGTCAGTAACTGGAGGAACTTCCCCTTATACTTATAGTTGGAGTAATGGAGCAACAACTCAAGATATTTCATCATTAACAGCTGGAAATTATACAGTAACTGTTACTGATGCTGTTGGTCAAATAGCAACCTCTTCATTCTTTATTTCTACACCTACAGCAATTACTGTTACTTATTCTGTTAATTCTCCTTCTGCTCCTGGATTAAGTGATGGGAGTGTTACAGTAAATGTAAGTGGAGGAACAGCTCCATATTCATATTTTTGGTTAGGACCTAATAGTTATAGTGCATCAACCCAAGACATTCAAAATGTGTTAGCAGGAACTTATACTTACTATGTAATTGATGCAAATGGTTGTTATGTATTATTAATTATCACTATTCCTGAAGGACAGTTAACATCTTTAGTAGTTACAGAAAATCTCACGGATATTAATTGTTATGGTGATACTAATGGAGTTATTAATTTGACAGTAAGTGGTGGTGCTATTCCTTATTCTTATAATTGGAGTAATGGAGCGACCACTCAAGATATAAGTGCTTTAACTGCTGGAACATATACAGTTATAGTAACTGATGCTGCAGGACAAACTTTCATAGCTAGCTATATCTTAACGGAACCATCACAATTAACTGCTACTTATAGTGTGAGCAATGTAACTACTTCAGGAGGAAGTGATGGCTCAATTGATTTAACACCAAGTGGAGGTGTTATTCCATATACTTTTTATTGGTCAACTTCACCTACACAAAATACGGAGGATATTTTTAATTTAACAGTTGGAACATATACCGTTTATTTAGTTGATGCAAATAATTGTTATGTAGGGATTGATATTGATGTTATAGAAGATTTAGGGAATCAAAATTGTGCAGAGGATGCTCCTACTAATTTATTTGCGTCAGATATTATTAGTACAAGAGCAACAATTCATTGGGATAATATGAATTCTGCCTCTTGTGTAGTGGACCAGTATCGAATAAAATACAGGGAGGTTAGTACAAATAACTGGATACAAAAAACAATGGGGGCTCCACTTGGCAGTTGTAATTTTGGAAATCAAAAAGTGGATAAGTTACTATTAAATTTAACATCTAGTACACAGTATGAATATATGATGAAAGCGTGGTATTGTGGAGGTGGTAGTAGCTCTTGGACGACATTACATTATTTTACTACTGCTGATGAATGTCCTTTAATTATTAATTTAACAGCTACACCTCAAAGTAGTAGTAATGTAAGGTTTGATTGGGGGTTAAATGGACAATATGAATTTGTAAGAATTAAATTAAGAGAGAATTATACTGGAGCGACATGGTTAAATGCTGGAGGTATGGGAGTTAATTATCCAGTAATTACTAAGAATAAAAATGGCTTAATAGCAGGACAAACTTATAGAGGGCAAGCACGAACTTGGTGTGATCCTAATGGTGGTGCTTATAATTCTACTTCTTGGACTAATCTTGTATATTGGACTATGCTATCAAATGCAAAGGTGGGCAATCTTATTGAAAGAAAATTACTAAAAGTAACTGATGTGCTTGGCAGAGAGATAAACCCTAATACAATAATTAATAACACTACACTTTTATATATTTATGATGATGGAAGTGTAGAAAAGCGTATTGCTGTAGAATAAAAAGCCCAACCTTGTGGTTGAGCCTAGCATGTATACGGATACAAAAGAAAAAGGTTACAGAAATGTAGCCTTTTTTGAATGTATAAGATTTGTGACATGAAGGTTGCTGTTTAAAGAATAATTATCATATTTTTGTATTAAATAAGAAGCTACTATGAAATTATCTAAATTACTACTAGCATTAATTACTGTATTATCTTGCTCAGTAAATGCAAAAGACATCAAATTAACAGAAACATCTAATCAATTTGTTATTACATCAAAATCATTATCTGAATTTACTTTTGTAAATCATCTATCTGAAATTAGTACAATAAAGGTGAAAAAAGATGCTAATGAATTTGTAAAATTAATTGTGAGTGGATATGGAGAGAATGCTAAAAAAGGAAATGCTGAACTACCTGTATTGGAAGAATTGATTAATGTCCCTTTTGGTTCAGCAATAGCCATTAAGATTTTGAGTAAAGAAGAGCAGATTATTTCTTTATCAGATTATGGGATTAATAATTTGGTTTTTCCATCTCAACCATCAATCTCAAAAGGTGAGAATGCTGAGCATGTTCCATTTTATTTTAATGTAGAATATTATAGCCATGATGGGTTTTATTCTAATGATTTAGTGACAACTGAACTTTTAGGAAAAATGAGAGGACAACAATTAGCAAGACTTTCAGTGGCTCCATTCCAATATAATCCTACTACTAATGAGCTCAAAATCATTACAAAATTAGAGGTAAAGATTATTTTTAAGAATATTGATTTTGAAGGTCATAAAATAAACAAACAAAAATATTACTCTCCAGAATTTAACAATTTATTTAAAAGTTGTCTTAATTATATCCCTTCACAAGAAAAGGATGTAATTACAACTTATCCGGTGAAATATGTAATTATTGCTGATCCTGCATTTCAAGCAGCGATACAGCCTTTAGTAGATTGGAAAACTCGTAAGGGATTTATGGTGGTTGAAGGTTATACAAATGATCCCTTAGTAGGAAATACAACAACTTCAATCCATGCATTTATCAAAGATATGTATGACAACGCTACAGCTAGTAATCCTGCGCCAACTTATTTGTTAATTGTAGGAGATGATGGACAGGTCCCATCATTTGATAATGGGTCACATCTTTCTGATATGTATTATTGTGAATTTGATGGAGGCGGAGATTTTTATCCAGAAATGTATTATGGAAGATTATCTGCAACTAATGGAGGAGAAGTTGAGGCTCAGGTTAATAAGACTTTAACTCACGAGCAGTATACATTTTCTGACCCATCATTTTTAGATGAATTAGTACTTGTTGCAGGAGTTGATGCAGGTATGGCGCCAACTTATGGTAACGGTCAAATTAATTATGGAACAGATCATTATTTTAATGTAGCACATGGTCTGACATCACATACTTATCTTTATGGTTCTGGCTCACCGATTACTTCTGATCAATCAGGCGCTTCTGCGGCTATTATTGCTGATGTGAGTGCTGGAGTAGGTTTTGCTAATTACACGGCACATTGTGGTAGTTCGGGCTGGTCAGATCCTTCTTTTTCAACTTCTGATATTAGCGGGTTACAAAATTATGACGAATATGGTGTAATGATAGGAAATTGTTGTCAATCAAATAAGTTTGATGTAGCAGAGTGTTTTGGAGAAGCAATTTTAAGAGCAAATAATAAAGGTGCGGTTGGTTATATAGGTGGCAGTAATAATACCTATTGGAATGAAGATTATTGGTGGGCTGTTGGCAATGGAAATATTTCTGCTAACCCTACATACGCAGGAACAGGTTTAGCTGTATATGACTGTTTAATGCATGAGAATGGAGAGCAACAATCTGATTGGTTTATTACAACAGGACAAATGATACATTCAGGCAACTTAGCTGTTACTCAAGCTGGTGGTGCTGAGCAGTATTATTGGGAAATATATCATATAATGGGAGATCCATCTTTAATGCCATATATTGGTGTGCCTACCTTGCTTACAGTTTCTCATGCAGCAGCAACTCCTGTTGGGACCACTACTTTTACAGTAAATGCTGAGGAAAATGCATATGTTGCTCTTTCAATGAATAATGTGCTTTTAGATGCACAACTTGCTGATGCAAGTGGAATAGTCAACTTAACTTTTCCAGCTATTGCTAATGTTGGTACTGCTGATATAGTGGTGACAAAACAATTTAAACAGCCATATCAAGGGACTGTGCAAATCATTTCCCCTAATGGACCATATGTAATTTATGCTTCAAACGTTATTAATGATATAGCAGGAAATAATAACTCTCTTGTTGATTATAATGAGCTTATTGATATGATTGTTGATTTGCATAATGTAGGTTCTGTTAATGCAACAAGTGTAGATGTAGTGATATCTACTACAGATCCTTATGTAACATTAATAAATACTAATGTAACTATACCATTAATTAATGCTTCACAGGTTGTTTCGATTCCGACTCCTTTTAGTTTTCAAGTTGCTTCTTTTGTTCCTGATCAGCATATAGTAACTTTTACATTGACTATGTCTGATAATTTAGGAAATACTTGGAATTCAACTGTAAATGTATTGTTAAATGCTCCAGTATTAGACCATACAACTTTTACAATTGATGATGGGGTATCGGGTAATGGAAAACTAGATGCAGGTGAAACACTGGACTTAATTGTTGATGTAACAAATATAGGTCATGCTGATATTACAAACTTGACAGCTACATTAGGATGTCTTACTTCATATGTTACAGTAAATTCAACAACTTTAAATGTTGCAACTTTAAATGTAAATCAGCAACAATCTACTAGTTTTAATATCACGATTGATGCTAACACTCCAGTTGGAACATTTGCTGAGTTTCCATTTGATTTAACTGATGGAAATTATTCTCATAACACAACATTTGATGAAATAATAGGAATTATAGATGAAGATTATGAAACTGGTGATTTCACTCAATTTCCTTGGATTCAAGGGACATTTCCTTGGTTTATTGATAATACAGAAATATATGAAGGTGTAAATAGTTCTAGGTCCTATTATGGTTTGCCAGATAATGAAGAATCAGAACTTTCTGTAACTATTGATGTAACTGCAGATGGAGATATTTCGTTTTGGAAATTTGTTTCTTCCGAGGAAGATTATGATTTCTTGAAATTTAAAATTAATGGTAGTAAAGTTGGTGAATGGTCAGGAGAAGATGTTAATTGGAGTTTCGTTTCATTCCCAGTTAGTTCTGGAATTAACACTTTTAAATGGGAGTATGAGAAGGATGGTTGGGCTACTGAAGGTCAAGATTGTGCATGGATTGATTATATTGTTTTCCCACCTATGTATGTTGCTCCTTCAGCTATAGTTGATAATAACATTGAGATTGAATTATTTCCAAATCCAACGATGGGTAGTTTTAATCTAACTTTTAATGATGCTAAGAATCATACTGTTGAAGTATTTGATACTAATGGAAAACGTATTTCATTTTTAACAAATCAATCAGTAAAAACTGTTGTGAACTTGAAAGAATATTCGGCAGGAACTTACACTTTAAAAGTGATGCCTGAGGGGGTTACGTATCAAATTGTAAAACAATAATGGGCAAGGCGCTAGGTATTGATTATGGTACAAAGCGCACAGGTATTGCAATTACAGATGCTATGCAAATAATTGCTAGCGGCTTAACTACTGTGGCTACTCATTCCCTTGATGATTTTATTGCTGATATTGTACTTAAAGAAAATATTGATTGCTTTGTAGTTGGTGATCCTAAAAATCTGGATGGTACAAATACTGATAGTACAGGACATGTCAATGGTTTTGTGAAACGCTTGAAAAAATTGCACCCAACTATTCTTGTTCATCAAATTAACGAAAGATTTACATCTAAAATTGCAAAAAAAAGTATATTAGCAAGTGGTATTAAAAAGAAAGAAAGACAAAATAAAGCCCTAGTTGATAAGGTAAGCGCAACTATTATTTTGCAAAATTATTTGGATTACAGGTAGTTAATTTTCTTTTTAAATATTCCCCAGTAATTGATTTTTTTGATTTCATCATTTTTTCAGGAGTGCCTTCAAAAACTATTTGTCCTCCTTTATCTCCTCCTTCAGGTCCTAAGTCAATAATCCAGTCAGCACATTTTATTACATCCATATTGTGTTCAATGCAAATAATAGAATGCCCTTTTTGAATTAATGCATAAAAGGAATTTAGCAACTTATTTATGTCATGAAAATGAAGACCAGTAGTAGGTTCATCAAAAATAAATAGCGTTCTTTCTGTCGTATTTCCTTTACTTAAAAATAGAGCTAATTTAATTCTTTGTGCCTCCCCACCACTCAGTGTATTTGATGATTGCCCTAGTTTTACATATCCTAGGCCGACATCTTTCAGGGGTTGAATTCTTTTGGCTATTGTTGTTTCATTATTGTTTTCAAAAAAGGAAATTGCCTCATCAACTGAGAAGTTTAAAATGTCAGCAATATTTTTATCAGCGAATTTTATTTCTAGTATTTTTTCCTTGAACCTTTTTCCTTTACACTGCTCGCACTCTAAATGCACATCAGCCATAAATTGCATTTCAACTGTGGTTTCTCCTTCTCCTTTGCAGTTATCACATCTTCCTCCACTAACATTAAAAGAGAAAAAACCAGTTGTGTATTTTCTGTTTTTTGCTAAGGGTTGTCTGGCAAATAACTTACGAATATCATCATATACTTTTACATATGTTGATGGATTTGATCGTGAGGATTTTCCAATTGGATTTTGATCTATAAATTCTAATTTACTTAGCATTTTATTGCTGATATCTATGCTTTTATAATTCTTGCTCTCGTTAGAATAGTGCCCAAAATAATTGTTTAAGGCTGGCTTTAATACATTTTTTACAAGGGTTGATTTCCCTGAACCACTCATCCCCGTTATAAGAGTTAAGCCTCCAATAGGAATATCAATATTTATATTTTGTAAGTTGTGCTGATTTATTTTCTTTAGTGAGATTTTATCTTTTAAATCGCTTCTTTTTTTTGGTGTAGGTATTTTTAAATTTCCTAATAAGTATTGAGTAGTTAAACTTTTTTCTTCTTTAAAGATATTTTTTAAGTGTCCTTGATAAATGATTTTGCCGCCATTAAGACCAGCTTCTGGTCCTATATCAATTATTTGGTCGGCTTCCGACATTATTTCTTCATCATGTTCTACTACAATAACTGTGTTGCCGATATCTCTGAGCTCTTTTAATATTTTGATAAGTCTTTCTGTGTCTTTAGAGTGCAGCCCAATACTAGGTTCATCTAGAATGTACATAGTTCCTACAAGTGAGCTCCCAATGGATGTGGCAAGATTAATTCTTTGAGATTCTCCTCCTGAAAGAGTCTTTGATTTCCTATCAAGTGTTAAATATCCTAACCCTACTTCATTAAGGTAGTATAGTCGATTTTTAATTTCTAAAATTAATCTGTCAGCAATTTTTTGATCCGCATCATTTAGTTTGATATTATTAAAAAACTTTATTGCTCTTGAAATACTCATTTTGTTTATCTCAGTAATATTTTTGTCTGCTACTCTTACATAAAGTGCATCTTTTCTTAATCTGTTTCCTCCACAATCAGTACAGTGTGTCTTTCCTCTATATCTAGCAATAAGCACTCTGTTTTGTATTTTATATTTATCATTTTCTAGTTTTTGAAAAAATTGATTAATTCCTTTGCATTTATCTTTTCCCTTCCATAATAAATCTTTTTCTTGTTCTGAGAGTTCATTATAAGGCTTGTGAATTGGAAAATCATATTTAGCGGAACGCATAATGAATCTATCTTTCCATTTGCTTATCTTTTCCCCGCTCCAACATGCTACTACCCCTTGGTATACAGATAATTTTTCATTGAGAATTACTTTTTTCTTATCAATTCCTAAAATTGAACCATACCCTTCACATGCTTTACACGCTCCATAAGGATTATTAAAAGCGAAAAAGTTAGTTGATGGCTTCTCAAATGTAATTTCATCAAGTTCAAATTTATTTGAGAAGTTGGTTATAATATTTTCTGTAAGTATAGAGCATTCTCCATGTCCTTCAAAAAAAGCAGTTTGTACTGAGTCAGCAATTCGAGCATCATTATCAATTTGATCAATTATTATCCTGTCAATTACAATTGACATTTCTTTTTTAGGGACACTGATATTATCATTTATTAGAGTTTTTATTTTATGGATTTTTCCGTCAAAAAACACTCTTGAAAATCCTTGTTGGCTTAAAGCAGTTAATATATTAGTGTCTTTTTTAGTATATTTTACAAGTATTATAATAGTAGTCCCTTCTTTTTTCTGAGTGATAAAATTAACAACATCATTAATTTGATGTCGTTTTACTTCTTCTCCTGATATTGGAGAGTAGGTTTTTCCTATTCTTGCAAAAAGCAATTTTAGGTAGTCATAAATTTCAGTTGAAGTGCCAATAGTTGACCTTGGATTGTTAGTAGTTGTTTTTTGTTCAATGGCAATTGCAGGGCAAATCCCAAGTATTTCATCTACATCAGGTTTTTGTAATTTTCCAAGGAATTGACGGGCGTATGATGATAGGCTTTCAATGTATCTTCTTTGACCCTCAGCAAATAAAGTGTCAAAGGCTAATGATGATTTTCCACTTCCTGATACCCCAGAAATAACAATTAGTTTATTTTTTGGTATCTTAATTGAAATATTTTTGAGGTTATGTAGCTTAGCACCTTTTATTTCAATATTATTGGTAGTATTGTTGTATATTTTTGTCATCAATATTTAGCAGAATTTGCAAACTTAAACAATTCAATTTGGTTAATTAAAAATATTTTCCTACATTTGTCACAACAATTATTCAATTAATTAATAACCACAAAATACGCTTATAAAGAAACATCTACTTTAAATTTTTATTAACTAAAAACTGAGTATATGTTGACTAGCGTTCTATCCGATCAAGAATTAGTAGGAAAGTATTTAACTGGTGATAATACATCATTTGAAATTTTATTAACACGTCATAAAAACAGAGTGTTTGCTTTTATAATGTCTAAAATTAAGAATAGAGATATTACTGAAGATATTTTTCAAGATACTTTTATAAAAGTAATTAATTCTTTACAAAAAGGCAAGTATAATGAGGAGGGTAAATTTTTACCATGGATGATGCGGATTGCTCATAATTTAGTTATTGATCATTTTCGTAAGGAGTCTAAAATGAAAAATATTAGACCAACTGATGAGTTTAATATATTTGATATAATAAATGATGGTAATAGAGGGCAAGATGAAGAAATGATTCGTAAAAGAGTTCATGCTGATTTAAATATGCTTATTCAAGACCTTCCTGAGGATCAAATGGAAGTTTTAAAAATGAGATATTTTGAAGATATGTCGTTTAAAGAGATATCAGAAATAACAGGTGTAAGTATTAATACTGCACTAGGTAGAATGCGGTATGCTCTTATTAATTTAAGAAATTTGGCTGAGGAACAAAATATTGATCTTTCTCAAAAATAATTAGCATATTATATAATATAAAATTGTAGGGTACGTTAATTTGGTGTATGAATTTTAAAAACACTATATATGAGCAAAAACTCTACATTAAAATTGTGGGACTTTCTTGTAAAAGAGAAATATTCGACTTTTGATAGATCAGTACACAAAATTCTTTCTGGAACACAGTTAGAACCCAAAAAAGAAACAATTAATAAAATTCTTGCGTATGCAAGATCAGTAAAAGGAATTAAAATGAAATCAAATGATAAAATTTTAATATCTTTAAACTAAGTGGTTTTGGTTAATAAAAGGAGGCAACTGCCTCCTTTTATTTTTTAAGTTTGTAATTGTGAATAAGCAAGCAAGAGCTAAACAATTTATTGAGTATTTTTCTGAAAATATGCCTGAGGCAAAAACAGAATTAGAGTATACTAATGCTTTTGAACTTACAGTTGCGGTAGTGCTTTCAGCACAGTGTACCGATAAGAGAGTAAATATTATTACTAAAACTTTATTTAAAGAAATGCCAACACCAGCGGTGATGGCTGAGGCGTCCATTGATGCCATTTTTGATCTGATAAAATCCTGTTCTTACCCAAGAAATAAGGCTAAACATCTTTCTGGTTTATCAAAAATGTTAATTGCAGATTTTGATAGTGAAATTCCTGCAAATTTAGAAGATTTACAAAAATTACCTGGCGTAGGAAGAAAAACAGCAAATGTTGTGGGCTCTGTTTTTTTTGATATTCCTGCAATGCCAGTCGACACTCATGTTTTCCGTGTAGCCAATAGGATTGGCCTTACCACAAAAGCAAAAAATCCTCTTAAAGCAGAATTACAATTGCTAAAACTTTTCCCAAAGGAAAAATTAAATATTGCTCATCATTGGCTTATCTTACACGGCAGATATCTTTGTAAGGCAAGAAGACCTGAATGTGAAAGGTGTGAGATTACATCAATTTGCAAGTATTTTTCTGAAAAGTAATTTTGTTAATAAATCAAACTTAATTTTTTTCATGTTTGAGAAAGAATTTCTCTAATTTGTATAAAATAAATAAACTATGAGTAATAAGGAACAAAACGAAAAATTAAAAGTATTAGAACTTACAATTGGTAAGTTAGAAAAGTCATATGGTAAAGGTGTAGTGATGAAATTAGGGGATAGAGTAGTTGAGGATATTGCCTCAATTCCTACTGGTTCTATCAATTTAGATTTAGCTTTAGGGGTGGGGGGTTATCCTAGAGGTCGAGTTGTTGAAGTTTATGGCCCCGAATCTTCAGGTAAAACTACATTAACGATACATGCAATTGCAGAGGTACAAAAGCAAGGAGGTGTTGCTGCCTTTATTGATGCTGAACATGCTTTTGATGCGTCTTATGCTGCTGCATTAGGTGTTGATGTTAATAATTTGTATATATCACAGCCTGATAATGGTGAACAAGCTCTTGAGGTAGCTGATCATTTAATTAGCTCAGGTGGTGTTGACTTAGTTGTTGTTGATTCAGTTGCTGCACTTACTCCAAGATCGGAGATTGAAGGCGAGATGGGGGATAGTAAAATGGGATTACATGCTCGATTAATGTCTCAAGCGTTAAGAAAACTTACTGCAACAATTCATAAAACCAATTGCACTGTTATTTTTATCAATCAGATTAGAATGAAGATTGGCGTAATGTTTGGTAATCCTGAAACAACTACTGGAGGAAATGCTTTAAAGTTTTATTCATCAGTGCGTTTAGATATTAGAAGGATTGGCGCAATAAAAAATGGGGATGATATTATTGGCAATAGAACTAGAGTAAAAGTAGTGAAGAATAAAGTTGCTCCACCTTTTAGAAAGGTTGAGTTTGATATAATGTTTGGGAAAGGAATTTCTCGTTCTGGTGAGGTGTTAGATCAGGCAACTGATTTAGATATTGTTAAAAAATCTGGTTCTTGGTTTTCTTATAAAGACACAAAACTTGGACAAGGTCGAGATGCCGTAAAACAAATGATCGCTGATAATCCCGAACTCTCACAAGAGATTGAAACAAAAATAAAAGAAGCATTAACTCAAGAATAATATGATTTATAAAATTGCATTTATTGCATTTTTAATTCTTGCTTCTTGTACTTCTTTTCAGGAAAAGGAACAAAAATCAGAAATTCAAATACTTTCCGAAAAGATTGCTCAAAACCCAACAGATATTGATTTATTATATAGTAGGGTGGATTATAATAAATCAAAAAATAATTTAGAGTCAGCTTTGTTTGATTTAAACGAAATTGTCAGATTGGATTCACTTAATGCAATTAACCACAATAATATTGCTGAGGTTTATTTTGAATTATCAAAGAGTGAAAATCCAAATGCTAAATATCCTTCATTAGTTAAATACCATCTTGAAAAATCAATTAAAATTGACAAGAAAAACAAAGAGGCACTTGCTTTAATGGGGGAGTTACTTTTAGCTTATAATAAATATGAAGATGCAATTAAGTCGTTTAATTCATCATTAAAAATAGAGTATAACCAGGAAAAAACACATATGTTGATGGGCTATGCTTTTAAACAACTAGAGCAAACTGACAATGCAATTAATTGTTTTAGAAATGCTGTAAATATAAATCCTGATTTTTTTGAGGCTCATATGCAATTAGGTCAAATTTTTCATTTGTTAGGAGATACAACGGCATTAGTTTATTATAATAATGCACTAAACTTAAGCCCTTCTAATGAAATGGTTTTGTATAATAAGGCGTTGTTTTATCAGAGTATGCTAGATTGGAATAAGGCTTTAGATGCCTATGCCGAATTACATAAAGTAAATAAATTTCATAGTAGTGGACATTATAATTTAGGATTTATTCATATGGAATTAGGGCTATATGATGTAGCAAGTAATAATTTTTCAGATGCTATTTATTCTGATTCTGAGTTTTATGAGGCTTATTATTCAAGAGGAAATTGTTTTGAGACTTTAGGCAATATTGCACAGGCAGAATCTGATTATAAAAGAGCAATTGATATAAATCCGGAATATATTTATGCAATTGAAGCATTAGAAAGTTTAAGAGAAATGAATACAAGACACAATAAATAATGAATATACAAGAACAAATTAATAATGATATTAAAGAAGCGATGAAAGCTAAAAATGCAGATAAGCTAGCAGCGTTAAGAGCTGCAAAATCTGTTATAATGTTAGAAGCGACCAAGGATGGCACTGCAATAGTTGTTGATGAGGTTTCTTTGAAATTAATTGCTAAGTTAGTAAAACAAAGAAAAGATTCAGCTGCTATTTTTATTGCGGAAAACAGACAAGATCTTGCTGATGATGAGATTAAACAATTGGCTTACCTTGAAGAGTATTTACCTGCTCAAATGGGAGAGGATGAAGTAAGAAAGATTGTTAAAGAGGTTATCGCTCAAGTTGGGGCATCATCATCTTCTGATATAGGAAAATGTATGGGGTCACTTATGGGGAGATTAAATGGAAAGGCTGATGGATCGCTAATTTCCAGATTAGTAAGGGAGGAACTTTCTTAATTTACTAAAGTATCTATAATAAAAAAGATGCACATTTTTTCGCCTTTCCTTTTTAAGACTAATTAAAAAAGTTATTTTACTTTATCTACAATTGCTTTAAAAGCTTCTGGTTGATTCATTGCTAAATCAGCTAAAACTTTTCTGTTGAGCTCAATTCCGTGCGTGTGAATTTTACCCATAAATTGTGAGTAAGACATTCCGTATAATCTTGTCCCGGCATTAATTCTTTGAATCCATAATGCTCGGAAAGTTCTTTTCTTATTTTTTCTGTCACGGTATGCGTATTGCATCCCTTTTTCTACAGCATTTTTTGCTACTCTATGTACATTTTTTCTTCTTCCAAAGTACCCTTTTGCAGCTTTTAAAAGTTTGTCTCTTCTAGCTTTGGAAGCTACTGCATTTACCGATCTTGGCATAATTTAATTGTTTTTTGATAGATAGTGGTTTTTAGTTGTTTTACCCTTTACTGAACTATATACCTGGTTAATAACCTGTTTGACTTTGTTTATATACCTAACTGAAGTTTAATACTCTTTGTGTCAGCTTTTGATACGTATTCTGTTTTAGTTAAGTTGTGCTTTTGTTTGGTCTCTTTTTTCGTTAAGATATGTGACTTAAACGCCTGCTTTCTTTTTAATTTACCGGAACCTGTAAGTTTAAATCTCTTTTTTGCTCCAGCCTTTGTTTTCATTTTTGGCATTGTCTTATTTTTTATTTTTTCTTTTTTGGTGTTATTATCATTATCATTTTTTTCCCGTCTAATTTAGGCATCTCCTCTACAATTCCCACATCTTCTAGCGCTTGTGCTAGTCTTAAAAGTAAAATCTGACCTTGCTCTTTAAATATAATTGTTCTGCCTCTAAAGAATACAAAAGCTCTTACTTTTGCTCCATCTTGCAGGAAGTTTCTTGCATGATTTAATTTAAATTTAAAGTCATGCTCTCCAGTATTAGGACCAAATCTTAATTCCTTAATAACAACCTTTTGTGCTTTATTTTGGATTGTTTTTAGTTTCTTTTTTTGGTCGTAAATAAATTTTTTATAGTCAATCACTTTGCACACTGGAGGGTCTGCATTAGGTGAGATTTCTACTAAATCTAGTCCTAGGTTGCTAGAGATTTTAAGAGCTTCGTCAATCGAACATATTTTTGGTTCTACTTCTTCACCTACCATTCTAACGAATGCAGCTGTTATCTCTTTGTTAGTTTTATGTAATTTCTTTGGAATTACTCTTCCTCTATACGGTCTCTTTTGTGCGATTATTTATTTGTTTTAGTTATTAAATGTAATTAAATTATTAATTTCTGTTTTTATTAAATTTTTAAATTCTTTTAGTGAGATGCTTCCTAAATCCTGTCCTCCATGTTTTCGAACAGAAATTTTTTCTTCATTTTTCTCTCTTTCTCCCACAATAATGATGTAAGGACTTTTTGAAATTTCCGCATCTCGAATTTTTCTTCCGGTAGTTTCAGCCCTATAGTCAATGGGGCCGCAAATATCGTATTTTTTTAGAAATTTAGACACTTTTTCTGCATAATCGTGATATTTTTCACTGATAGGGAGTATTATAAACTGATTAGGAGCTAGCCAAAGAGGGAAATTCCCACCACAATGTTCGATTAAAACAGCTACAAATCTTTCCATAGAGCCAAATGGGGCTCTGTGTATCATTACCGGCCTGTGCTTCTGATTATCTGCACCAGTATACTCTAATTCAAATCTTTCAGGTAAGTTGTAATCTACTTGAATAGTTCCTAATTGCCATTCTCTACCTAATGCATCTTTTACCATAAAATCAAGCTTAGGGCCATAAAATGCAGCTTCTCCATATTCAACAACTGTTTCTAGTCCTTGTTCTTTAGCAGTATCAATAATTGCTTTTTCTGCTTTATCCCAATTTTTATTACTGCCAATATATTTTTCTTTATTATTCGAATCTCTTAAAGATATTTGAGCTACATAATTTTTAAAATCAAATGTTTTAAAAACATATAATACCAGGTTGATAACTTTTGTAAATTCTTCCACTATTTGGTCTGGTCGGCAAAATATATGAGCATCATCTACTGTGAAGCACCTTGCCCTTGTTAATCCGTGTAATTCTCCTGATTGTTCGTAACGGTACACTGTCCCAAATTCAGCATATCTTATGGGTAGGTCTTTGTATGATCTGGGAGAAGATTTGTAAATTTCACAATGATGAGGGCAGTTCATTGGTTTTAATAAGAATTCTTCATCTATATTAGGTGTTTTTATTGGCTGGAAGGAATCTTCTCCATATTTTTCATAATGACCAGAAGTAATATACAAATCTTTATTACCTATATGAGGTGTGATGACTGGTAGGTATCCAGCTTGTATTTGAGCTTTTTTTAGGAAGTTCTCTAATTTTTCTCTAAGAGCAGTTCCTGTTGGAAGCCATAAGGGCAAGCCTTGTCCTACTTTTTTTGAAAAAGTAAAGAGTTCCATTTCTTTCCCTAGTTTTCGGTGGTCACGTTTTTTAGCTTCTTCTAATAATTCTAGGTGTGCAGTTAGTTCCTTTTGCTTAGGAAATGATACTCCATAAATACGGGTAAGTTGTTTGCGGGTTTCATCTCCTTTCCAGTAAGCCCCTGCAATATTTAAAAGTTTAATTGCTTTTATTTTTTCAGAAGAAGGAATGTGTGGTCCTCTACATAAATCAGTAAAATTACCTTGGGTGTAGAAAGTGATATTTTCATCTTCTAACCCTTCTAATAATTCTAATTTATATTCGTCTCCTTTTTCAGTGAAGTAGGTAATAGCTTCTTTTTTTGAAATATTTTTTCTGTCAAATGACATTTTCTGAGAAGCCAATTCTTTCATTTTTTTCTCAATTTTAGGTAGTTCATCGGAAGAAAGAACACGATCACCTAAATCAATATCATAGTAAAACCCATTATCGATAGCAGGCCCAATACCGAGTTTTACTCCAGGGTAAAGAGTTTCTAAAGCCTCTGCCATAATGTGTGCAGAAGAATGCCAAAAACTCATTTTGCCCTCCTTATCATTCCAAGTGTGTAGAGTTAGGGTAGAATCGGAGGTGATAGCTCTGTTTGCATCCCAAACTTCTCCGTTTACACTAGCGGAAAGCACATTTCGTGCTAAGCCCTCAGAGATTCCCATAGCAATATCCATTGCAGAAGTTCCACTTTCTACTTGTTTGATACTTCCATCAGGAAGAGTAATATTAATCATTCGTTTTTGTTTTAAAGCGGGCAAATATAAGAAGACTTCTTATATTGCTAATAATGAATTGAATATTACTCATTATAAACTATAATAATACTGTCTCATTAGGGATAAAATTAAGATTGAATAACCCCAGGATTATAGGCTTCCTTAATAGGTGAATTATTAGCAGCTTCAATTCCCATAGAAATTATTTTTCTGGTTTCTAAAGGATCAATAATTGCATCTACCCAAAGGCGAGCAGCCGCATAGTACGGAGAGGTTTGCGCATCATATCTTTCCGTAATGGTTTTCAAAAGCTTTTTTTCTGTTTTTTCATTAATTTCTTCTCCTTTAGATTTTAAAGAAGCTTTTTCAATTTGCAATAATACTTTAGCAGCTTGTTCTCCACCCATAACAGCTAGTTCTGCAGTTGGCCAAGCAACAATAAGCCTTGGATCATAAGCTTTACCACACATAGCGTAGTTACCTGCCCCATAGGAGTTGCCAATAATAATAGTAAATTTAGGTACTACAGAATTTGCCATGGAATTTACCATTTTAGCACCATCTTTTATAATCCCACCATGTTCTGAGCGTGAACCTACCATAAATCCAGTAACATCTTGTAAAAAAACTAAAGGGATTTTTTTTTGATTGCAATTGGCAGTAAAACGAGCTGCTTTGTCAGCAGAGTCGGAATAGATAACACCTCCTAATTGCATTTCTCCTTTAGCTGTTTTAATTGTTTCTCTCTGATTAGCAACAATACCCACTGCCCAGCCATCAACACGGGCATATCCACATACTATAGACTTCCCGTACTCTTTTTTGTATTCTTCAAATTCGGAATCATCTACTAGGCGAGTAATAATTTCTTTCATATTATAAGGCTTCTCCCTATTCCTAGGTAATATTCCATAAATTTCTTTTTCGTCTTTTTTTGGTTCTTTTGTTTCTTTTCTGCTAAATCCTGCTTTTTCAGAATCACCAATTTTATCAATTATATTTCTAATTTTATCCAAGGCATCTTTATCATTTTTAGCTTTATAATCTGTAACACCAGAAATTTCGCAATGCGTAGTAGCACCACCCAAAGTTTCGTTATCAATAGTTTCACCAATTGCAGCTTTTACTAAATAACTCCCTGCTAAAAAGATGCTACTTGTTTTGTCTACAATAAGAGCTTCATCACTCATAATTGGCAGATAGGCACCTCCAGCAACACAAGATCCCATGACTGCAGAAATTTGTGTAATTCCCATAGAGCTCATGCGAGCATTGTTTCTGAAAATTCTTCCGAAATGTTCTTTGTCTGGAAAAATTTCATCTTGCATTGGTAGGAAAACTCCAGCACTATCTACCAAGTAGATAATTGGTAATTTGTTTTCAATTGAAATTTCTTGTAAGCGTAAATTTTTCTTTCCTGTAATAGGGAACCAAGCACCTGCTTTTACAGTAGCATCATTGACAAGAACAATACATTGTCTTTTTTTTATATAAGTAATCCCCGCAATCACGCCTCCTGATGGACAGCCGCCATACTCTTCATACATTCCTTCTCCAGCAAAAGCGCCAATTTCTAAAAAATCAGCGTCTGAATCTTTTAGATAATCAATACGTTCTCTAGCAGTTAGCTTCCCTTTGGCATGTTCTTTTTTAATCTTTTCTTTTCCGCCACCTAAGGATACAATAGAGTGTTTTCTTTTCATCTCTGAGATTAGTAATCTCAAACTATCATCGTTCTTATTGAATTCTAAATCTGCCATTAAGGTTAATTTTTGTCAAAAATAGAAAATAGATGTTAGATATTAGTCTTTAGACTTATTTTTGCCTAAAATTTTATATCTCAATACTAGTGTTCATATTATTGAGGTAATCTATACTTGCAGGCCCTAAATTAAATAGTAAATCTAAAATAGAAAGATTAGGGATAAAACCATTTTTTTCCATAAATACTTGATCATATCTTTCTAGCTTACTACTATTAAATTTATGATTCCTTAGATCTGTAAAATCTCCTGTATGCTTATATTTAATGCTATGGGTATAATTTACTTCTACTTGCAGTAGTCTTAAAATAACTTTTTGTAATTTATTGTTAAAGTTAATTAAATAGATTTCTTTTTCTTCAAAAAAAGGCTTTAATTCATCTTTATAGTATTCAAAAAAAGGGGAGGAATTATAAGCTGATAGAATTGCATTCCAGTGTGCTTTTTGCCATCTATCTTTGTATGAAATTTTAATCTTAGTTATTATGGTTTTGCTACTTTCTTGTCGTTGCTTTGGTATTGTTAATCGTAATTTTTTGTTTGCCCCATAAATTTCACATCTATTTCTAATACTCTGTTTTACAAAATATTCATGGTGTTCAATGCTGCAATCGGTTTGTTGTAATAATATGGCGTAATAGCTTATTGGTGCTAGATATGCTGTTGGTAATAGGGGTTTATTTAACACTTCTAAATAGTCTGTTCCATCTAATTTTTTTTAGACCTGTTCCTCTAGTATCCCAACTCATCCATACAAATAAAGCTTTTCCAACAATATGATTTTCAGGAACAAATCCCCAAAATCTACTATCAGCAGAATTGTGCCGATTATCACCCATCATCCAGTAATAATTCATAGCAAATGTGTAAGTAGTTGCAACTTTATTGTTGATATAAATTTTGTTGTCAATTACTTTTAGCTTGTTATTTTCGTATCGTTCAATAATATCTTTATAAAGTGGTAGTTTGTCGATTGTTAATTTTATTGTTTCTCCAGCTTTTGGAATTGTAATAGGTCCATAATGATCTTCATTCCAATTATAAGGATTATTATATAGAAATTTATTAGGATTACTTTGTCCATTAGAGAAGATATTATACCCATCTCTACTTCCATTTGTTTGTTTCTTAATATTCGTGATATATGTTTGTGCTCTTAAATTAGCAATAACTTCATCAGTAGCATTAAATTGATATAATGGCCATCTTGATATATAATCACTATTTCCCGAATTATGATAGCTTACATTATAGTTAGTGTTTATATCATATTTCTTGTATAATGTTTTCTCATTAAGAGTTGATTTAGAAGTAATTGTATACTTTGCTTGCTTTTTCATACCTACTGGTTCTTCTTGAGGAGCATTATTTACCATTAATTGACCTTTAATTATTTCAATTTTATCACCAGGGAGCCCAACACATCTTTTTACATAGTTTTCTTTTTTATCGACAGGTCTTCCTAATTTTTCTGCTGGCCAATTGAATACTACACAATCATTTCTTTCAATGTCTCCTAAGCCTTTCATTCTGTGATAAGGAATCTTTACACTTTCAGAATACGATTTGCCGCCACTAATTGGCATAGTGTGGTGTACTAGTGGAAATGCAATAGGAGTCATAGGAACCCTTGGTCCATAACTTAGTTTGCTTACAAAAAGAAAATCACCAACAAGCATTGATTTTTCCATGGATGAAGTAGGAATTGTATAGGCCTCAATTAAGAAAGTGCGTAAAATAGTTGCTGCAATAACAGCAAACAAGATGGCATCAAACCATGATCGGAGTTCACTTTTTTTCTTCTTTTTAGATTTTTTTTCTTTCTTTTTCCAGAACTGCCATGAAATTGTTTCCCAAAACAAAACATCTCCAGCTATCAAGGGCATAAAATAGAGCCATTCTCCATCAATTGTGTAAACAAATAAACTCCAAATAATTGTAGCTATAATAAACATCACCACTTTAAATGATGATCCTAAGAGATTTTTTAATTTTTTCATAATTATTTATAACGAATTGTACTTTTTTTATTGTGTTAGTACATCTTGCATGCTATAGATCCCTTTTTTACCTATTATCCATTCTGCAGCCATTAGTGCTCCCATTGCAAAACCATTACGATTATTAGCCGTATGTTTGATTTCGATTTTATCTATTTTTGATGAGTAAGTTATTTGATGTGTTCCTGGCGTATCATCAATTCTATTACTGGTTATTGTAGTTTTGTTTTTTAGTATTTCATTCATTTGTTCTGCTAAGGTAATGGCGGTTCCACTGGGAGAATCAAGTTTTTGAGTGTGATGAATTTCATGTATTTTACTTTCGTAGTTTTTATTTTTCATTAGTGTAGCTAGTTTTTTATTGAGATCAAACAAGATATTTACTCCTAAACTAAAATTAGAAGCATATAAAAAAGCACCCCCTTTTGTGGTACATAAATCATTTATATTTTGCAATTTATCAAGCCAGGCCGTTGTTCCTGAAATGACAGGAATGCCACTATTAATTGCATGTGCAATATTTTCAAAAGCAGTAGTGGGTGTGCTAAAATCAATTGCTACATCAGCTATGCTTAAATCAAGTGATTTTGCTGGAGTGTTGGAATCAGAAATACAAACAATATTATACCCTTTTTTGGTGGCTAATTCACTAATTTTCTTGCCCATTTTTCCATTTCCAAGTATTGCAATTTTCATAGCGCGAATTTATAAATTAACGTATAATGATAGGCAGCAGCGTTTCCTTTTGAGAAATACACTGGCTGAACATGAAAGGATAAATCATCACTTACATCATAATTAAATAGATGGGCGCTTACTGAGGCATCCACAATATTTAAAATATATGTTCCAACAAAACAAAGAATTGATATTTCTCGATTTCTTCTGTAATGATTAGTAAGTGTTGTTAAATTTTCATTAGAGTATTGTCCTTGAAACTCATCAGAGTTATTCCCAGCAATTCGATTTAAGTAAGTTGTTTTATACAGCTGGTAAGAGTCATTACTTTCTTTTATGTAATAAGCAGAGGTAATAAGTCCTGCATAAATAATTGGTATTTTCCAATGATTTTTAGTGTAAACTTGTCCAGCACCAGGAAGTATAGCGGAATAAAGTCCTGCTCTTTTCGAAATTTTGTTTTCTGTTTCTTGTGCTGAAAGAATAGTGAAAGCACTCCAAAAAAGCACAATTAATATTTGCTTTCTTACGGACAAATTAATTATTTAGAATTTCAATTATTCTTTGAAGATCTTCATCATTATTAAAAGGAATAATTAGTTTTCCTTTTCCTTTTTTATTGTGTTTTAGTTCTATAGGAATATTAAGATTTTTTGATAAATCGTGTGCCATTTTTTGTTGTAAAAAAGGAAGTGGAGTCGCAATATTTTTAATTCTTGAAGTTCTTTTATAGGGTTTGTCAGTAAATTCTTTTGCTAGTTGCTCTACTTCTCTTACTGAGTAGCCATTTGCAACAATATCATGACACAAATTAATTTGTGATTCTTCTGATTGTATTGAGAGGAGAGATCTTGCATGTCCGTTACTAATTGTGCCATCACGTAATGCTTTTTGTATTTCTTCAGGGAGTTTTAAAAGGCGCAAAAAGTTAGTTACAGTACTCCTTTTTTTCCCTACTCGCTCACTGCATTGTTCTTGTGTAAGTTTTATTTCTTCAATTAGTCTTTGGTAACTTAGTGCTACTTCAATTGGATTAAGGCTTTCTCTTTGAATATTTTCGACTAATGCCATTTCAAGCATTTCTTGATCGTTAGCTATTCTTATAAAAGCAGGTATTTTTTTAAGTCCTGCTAGCTGTGAAGCTCTAAATCTTCTTTCTCCTGCAATCAATTGAAATTCATCTTTTTTCATTCTACGAACTGTAATAGGTTGGATAATTCCTAATTGCTCAATGGAAATAGCAAGTTCGTTTAATTTTTCTTGATCAAATTTTGTTCTTGGTTGAAAAGGGTTAGTGACTATTTGTGAAATAAGTATTTCATGTGTGCTACCAACAACAGCTGATGATTGATTTGTGTTTTTTGAAGTAGAATTCTTGGTTAAATCAGTAGTGCTACTACCAAGTATTGATGCTAACCCTCTACCTAATACTCCTCTTTCTTTAGTCATATTTTAAACTGTTACTTCTAGCTTTTGCAATAATTCGTTAGCTAGGTTAAGGTAGTTTATTGCCCCTTTACTTGTGGCGTCATGTATTACAATTGTTTCTCCAAATGATGGTGATTCTCCTAAACGCACATTTCTGTGAATAATTGTTTTGAAAACCATGTTTTGAAAGTGTGTTTTTACTTCTTCAACTACTTGGTTAGATAGGCGTAGGCGAGTATCGTACATAGTTAGCAATAGTCCTTCAATCTCCAGATTTATATTAAATCTTTGTTGTACTACTTTTATAGTGTTGAGTAGTTTTCCTAAGCCTTCGAGAGCAAAATATTCACACTGTATAGGTACTATAACGCTATCAGCTACCGCTAAAGCATTAAGTGTTAGCAAGCCTAATGATGGCGCACAGTCTATGATAATGTAATCGTAATTATTTTTTATAGGAATTAATGCTTTTTGCATTTTATATTCTCTTTCTTCAATACTTACAAGTTCTAGCTCTGCACCAACTAGGTCAATATTTGCAGGAAGTAAATCTAGATTTGGACTTTGGGTGTTAAGTATACATTCACTAGTTTTTGCTTTGCCTATAAGACAGTCGTATATTCCTTGCTCTATTTCTTGAGGGTTGTGACCCACTCCTGATGTAGCATTAGCTTGAGGGTCGGCATCAACTAGTAAAACTTTTTTTTCAAGTATCCCTAAACTACCTGCTAAGTTCATAGCGGTAGTTGTTTTACCGACCCCTCCTTTTTGATTTGCTATTGCAATTATTTTCCCCAATTGGATAATTTATTTTTACGGCCATAAAAGTAATGAGTCTTTTTAGGTTTTCAATTTTTAAAACACATCAAATTATCAACAAAATAGGGGAGTTGTTAAAAATTTTTACAATAAAAAAGCCCTACAATCTTGTAGAGCTTTTCTTATTCTTTGTGGTTATTTTTAATCTTTTCCTAAATCATCAAAATTAACTTCAGTAAAGTCAGTTGATGATTCTGCTTTAGTTTCAGTAGGACTTTTTTGTTCCTGTTTTTTAAATTTCTTATTAGAAATTATTTCTTCTCCTTTTTCTGCAATAATATAGTTGCTTATTTCTTCAAATGCTTCTTTGAAATTATTAAAGTCTTCTTTGTAAAGGTAGATTTTATGTTTTCTGTATGATGGGACCCCTTCATTATTAACATCTTTTATGCTTTCAGTAATGGTCATGTAATAATCTCCAGCTTTGGTCGATCGCACATCAAAAAAATAGGTTCTTCTTCCTGCTCTTACTTTTTTTGAAAAAATTTCTTGCATCTCATACTTATCTGCCATCTTAATTTGTCTTGAATAATTTGTCAAATATAAAAAAAATAATAAAATGTAAACATTAAATTATCAAATAACTAAATGGAATTGTTCTGACTGTTGTTTATTTGATAATAAAATCCCTTATTTTTTAGTAAAGACTGATGGGTTCCTTGCTCAATTATTTTTCCTTTTTCTAGAACAATAATATGGTTAGTGTTTCTAAGTGTTGCAATTCTATGGCTAATAATTATTGATGTTTTTCCTTTACTTTCAGATTTTAGGTTTTTTAGTATTTTTTGTTCTTTTGTAGCATCAATTGCGGATAAACAATCATCAAAAATAAATAGTGTTGGTTTTTTATAAAAGGTACGAGCAATAGCAAGTCTTTGTCTTTGTCCTCCTGATAGCTTAACTCCTCTTTCTCCAATTATAGTTTGAAGTCCATCAGTAAATCGGTCAACTTCTTCTAGTATTTCTGCTTTTTTTGCAGCTGCTAGAATTTCTTTTTCATCAATTATATTACTTGCAAATGCAATATTTTCTTTTACAGAACCAGAAAATAAATACCCATCTTGTGGGATATAACCTATGCATGATCGTAAACTAAATAAATTGAGATCTTTTATATTGGTGTTACCAAATGTGATATCACCTTTTGTGGTATCGTATAATCGGCATACTAGGTTTGCAATAGTTGATTTTCCACTTCCTGTTTTACCAAAAATCCCCAAGGTAGTACCATCTTTAATAGTAAAACTGACATCATTTAGGGCTGTAATATTGGAATCATCATATTTAAGACTTACATGCTTAAAATGAATATCACCAGTAATTGGGGTAAGAACTGTCGTATTGTTCTGTATTTCTGATTCTAAAAACAAAAAATTGTTTATTCGTTCTTGTGAGGCTGCTGCTCTTTGGACTATTGATGTGATCCAACCCATTGAGGCAACTGGCCAAGCTAACATGTTTATGTAAATGATAAATTCAGCAATGTTACCAGTAGTGATATTCCCTTTAAAACTTTCCACACCACCTATATATATTGTAAAAATGGTACTCATTCCAATCATAGTAATAATAAGAGGGAAAAAGACAGCTTCAATCTTTACTAATTGCATTTGTTTATTAGTGTATGCTTTGCAGGAGTCTAAAAATACTTTCCAGGTATTTATTTCATTGCCAAATGATTTAATAATTTTTATGCCTGAAAAAGTTTCTTGAGAGATAGTAGTTATTTTTGAGAGTTGTTCTTGTACTCTTTCACTTTTTTTGTTAATATTATTACTGACAAGATATACTAGTGTTGCTAATATTGGTAGAGGTAATAATACATATAAAGTTAGCGTACTATTGATACTTAACATTTTTGAGATTACTAAATAAAATAGTATGAAGATGTTTATTCCATACATTAATGCTGGCCCTAAATACATTCTAACTCTGCTTACATCTTCTGATATTCTATTCATCATATCCCCAGTTTTATTCTTTTTATAAAAACTCATACTTAGGTTTTGATATTGTTGATAGATTTCATTTTTGAGATCAAATTCTATCTTCCGACTCATTACAATTATTGTTTGCCGCATAAAAAACATAAAGACTCCTTTTAGTATTGCAAAAGATACTATCAGTCCGCTATATTTTAATAAGGTATATTGAATTGCAGATGATGATTGAGTTCCTTCTTCCATACTTAAAAGTACAGTGTCAAATGCTTCACGAACAAATTCAGCTGGGTATAATGCAAATAGGTTCGCAATTACAATCAATACAGTCCCTACTATAAGTAAATTACGGTATTTCCATAGAAACTTATTGAGATACTGTAAGTGTTTCATGAATTGCTTATATACTTTAATTGAATTGCCAAAAATAATAAGTAAATTCGCGACCGCTTTAAAAATATGATTTATTTCTCTTTTAACTTTGAAATCTTTTATTAAATAGTAAAACTTGACATATTTATGACAACAGCAAAGGCGCAAAAAATAGCCGAAAAAAATGGTTTAGTAGTTAGCAATATGACTCTTATGGGACATGAGCAAGTAGTTTTTTGTCAAGATGCTGAAACAGGTTTAAAAGCAATTATTGCAATTCATGATACAACTTTAGGTCCAGCATTAGGAGGGGTTCGAATGTGGAATTATATTAATGAAGAAGATGCATTGCAAGATGCTTTAAGATTATCAAGAGGAATGTCATTTAAAGCAGCAATATCAGGATTGAAACTTGGAGGAGGAAAAGCAGTTATTATTGGTGATGCTAGAAATGATAAAACAGAAGCTTTAATGCGCAAATTCGGACAATATGTTGATAGTCTTGGAGGAAAATATATTACTGCTGAAGATGTAGGGATGAATACTAAGGATATGGAATATGTGCGTATGGAAACTAAGTATGTTACGGGTATTCCTGAAAGTATGGGTGGCAGTGGAGATCCTTCTCCTGTAACTGCTTTTGGTGTGTATATGGGAATGAAAGCAGCAGCAAAATTTAAATGGGGGTCTGATAAGTTAGATGGTAAAACTGTAGTAGTGCAAGGCGTTGGTCATGTTGGAGAGAGCCTGGTGAAATACTTAACTGAAGAAGGAGCAGAGATTATTATTAACGATATTAACAGGGAAAGATTAAATGAGGTAGCTGAGGAGTTTGGAGCTACTATCGTTATGGGTGATGCTATCTTTGATTTAGATATGGATATTTATGCTCCTTGTGCTTTAGGAGCTACTGTTAACCCTGATACAATTAGCAGATTAAAATGTGACATTATTGCTGGTTCTGCAAATAATCAGTTAGCTGAAGAGGAAAGAGATGGACAATTATGTACTGATAAAGGAATATGTTATGCCCCTGACTTTTTAATTAATGCTGGAGGATTAATCAATGTTTATTCTGAACTTAATGGATATGATAGAGAACATGCTATTAATCAAACAGGAGAAATTTATAATACTACTTTAGAGATTTTAAACAAAGCTGAGTTGGAGTATATTACAACACATGTTGCAGCATTAGCAATTGCACAACAAAGAATTAACGACAGAAAAAACGTTTAATATCTAATGCTAAGCAGAAGACATATTAGAATAAAAGTAATGCAGTCTTTGTATGCTTACATCTCCACAAGAGCAAACGAAATGCCTGCGGCTGAAAAAGAAATGCTCAAGCATTTTGATAAGGTAGTTGAATTAAAGTTAGTAATAATTTCATTACTTGTTGAGATTGTAAAATATGCTGATAACTTTTATGAAGATGGTAAAAAGAAACACTTCCCGACTTCCCTTGATTTAAACCCAAAGAAAAGGTTTGTTAACAACAAGGTTGTTGTTAGCATCTGCAATGATGAGGCTTTGATAGATAAAGTGTCAAAAGTTTCAGGCATCTGGTTAAAAAATGATCATGATATTGTACGTAAATTATTTAATATAATTGTTAAATCTGATATATATACTAAGTACTTGGAATCTGATAATACATCAACTGATTATGATAAGAAATTTATTATTGATATACTGAATAACTATGTTCTTAACAATAAATTAGTACATCATATTCTTGAGGAAAGAAGTATTTGCTGGATTGACGATTTACCATTTATAGCAACCATTATTTTTGGTAGTATTAGAGATGAAATAAGGATGACCCCTAATAGAACTTTTAAGGATAGTTCGGATAAAGAGTTTGCCTTAGATCTTTTTAGAAATACAATAAATAATAACACTGAATATGAAAAGATCATTATAAGATTTAGCAAAAATTGGGAATTGGATCGTATTGCAAAAATGGATCAGCTTTTTCTTAAGATGGCTTTTGCAGAAATCTTATCAATGCCAAATTTACCAATCAAGGTCTCTATGAATGAGTATATTGAAATTGCAAAATATTACAGCACCTCAAAAAGTAAATTATTTGTTAATGGGTTACTAGATAATTTTGTAAAGACCTATACAAAAGAAGGAAAGATTAAAAAAGTAGGCAGAGGGTTAGTTTAAAAAAAACATTAGTTTTGAAAATGAATATGAAGATAATAAATATATTTTTTATGCTTTTAGTTTTCGCTTCATGTGCTAATGATAAGGAACAAAAAATCACGGCTGATTTAGTGAAAAATCCACTAACAGCTGATAAAAATGCTGATGAAGTTGCAATGCCAAAAATTCAAGTTGATCAAGATTTCTTTGATTTTGGAGAAATGAATCAAGATGAATCAATTACTACAGAATTTAGGGTAAAAAATATTGGGGATGCACCACTGTTAATTCGTTCAGCAAAAGGAAGTTGTGGCTGTACGGTTCCAGAGTGGCCAAGAGAAGCGGTTGCAGTGGGGAAGGAAGCTCTTATTAAAGTTACTTTTAATAGTGGAAAAAAAACAGGTAAACAAAACAAAACGGTAACCTTAGTTACTAATGCAATTCCAAGCACAAAAGTATTAACAATAAAAGGAACAGTTTTAGTTTCTAAAAACAATTAATTATGATTTTATTACAAGCAGCAAGTTCAGGTATGAGTACGTTAATTATGTTTGGTATGATTTTTGCCGTAATGTATTTTTTTATGATTCGTCCGCAAATTAAAAAGCAAAAGAAAGAGCGTGAATATCGATCAGCATTACAAAAAGGAGATAAGGTAATTACGATTGGAGGCATACATGGAAAAATTATAGATATAAAAGAAGATACTTTTATTATTGAAGTATATTCTGGCAATACATTAAAAATAGAAAAATCAGCAGTATCAATGAGTGGTGATCCTGGTATAGAGAAAAAATAATGTTTGTTAACTTAAAAAAAGTAATTAGTAGTTTTTTTAAGTCTTTATCTAAAAATAAGAAGTTAAATACTTATGCTGTTTTCTTTTTTATTTCTTTTGCATTTTGGTTTTTGACTATGCTATCAAAAACACACGAAACTACTTTTCAGATCCCTATTAAGTATATCAATTATCCAGCTGATTTGGTGGAAGTTATTGAGCCATCTGATTTTGTTCAGGTTCGCGTAAAAGCTGCTGGTATTTCCATTATTTCATTTCATTTATTTAACTATAATTCACTTATTTTAAATTATGATGTGGCGAATTCTCAGCCAATAACGAATGGCAAAAACCTCTTCTGGATTATGAATTCTAAGCGCAAAGAAGTAGCAGATGTTTTGGGTGGATCAATAGAGATAATGGATATAACTCCTGAAAGGTTAATTGTGCCTTTTGCAAATAAGACTAACAAAGAAGTTCCAGTAATATTAAACGCAGATATTAATTTAAAGCAGGCGTTTTGGTTGGCTAATGATATAAAAATAACACCTAGTTCAGTTATCCTTTATGGTGAGCAGGATTTGTTAGATTCAATCAGCAGTGTTACAACTAATTTACTAAAGTTAAATGAGCTTGATAAAGATCAGGTGCATGAGATTGCTCTTGTTTTACCAAATGGCTTGAAATGTAAAACTCATGCTGTTTCAGTTAAGCTAAATGTTGACCCTTTTGTTGAGGAGGTTGTTACACAAGAGGTTGAAATTCGCAATCTTGATAAAGGGTATTCTATGAAACTATTTCCTAGAAATGTAAGTGTTACTTTAAGATTGTCTAAAGATAAGTACCAACTTTTAAAAACAAATTTCTTAAGATTGTATATTGATGCCTCTAAGCTTGGCGAACAAAAAACGATTCCTATAGAGTATGATAATCTTCCTGAAATGGTAAAGCTTGAGCGTATTTATCCTAATCGTTTAGAGTTTTTTTTAATTAAGGAGTAGTTATTTCACAACTCACAGCATAATGGTCAGACAAAATTTGATTGTGTTTTTGATAATTAGTGCTTTTGAATTCAGCATCATGTAAAATATAATCAATTCTTAATGCTGGTATTTTAATAAATGAGGTGCCGATACCTTTTCCTGAAAAGCTAAATGCATCTAATAAATTTCCTTTAATTGAATGGTACGCATAGGAAAGCGGTGTGTCATTGAAATCTCCACACACTATTAAAGGGTAAGGACTTGTACCCATATGTTCTGTAATCATATCTACTTCCTTTGCTCGTTTTTTATAGCTATTTTTCATTTTTTTAGTTATGCCCAACACACTTTCTTTAAATTTTCCTTTTTGAGGATTTTGTATAAAAGAATAATCTGAGCTATTAAACCAATTACTTGCTAAATGTATATTGTAAATTCTAATAGTATCTCCTTTTATTAACATATCGGAATAGATGCAAGTATTATTCATTCGCTCTCCTTGTATGCTTACAGTTTCTTTCTTAATTTGAGTGTAGTTACTGTAAATCGCCATATGCCATTGACTTTTTTTGTTTTGCAATCCAATGTGTCTGTAAGCGTAGTTTAAATTGGGTATTTCATCAGCTGTATAGAACTCTTGTATACACAGAATATCTGGATTTTCTGTTTTTAAAAAGCTAAATATTTCTTCTTTAACATTGGGCTTGTTGAGCCAATTGTACTTGTTAAACAACCGTACATTATAGGTGAGCACTTTTATATTTTCGTTTGATGAAATGTTATTTGGTGAAGTCCCCAAGTAATTACTAATATTACCTATTCCTATTAATAGGATAATAGTATTTGCCCACATTGGCTTTTTAAAGCCAATGAGCCAGTAGATTAAGAATAGACTATTAGTAATATATAAAATCGGGAATATCAACCCAATAAATGAGATGGGCCAAAAATGTGTTGGGCTTATATAAGGAGATAAATAAGAGAAAAGGAGTAGGAATAAACTGATAGAATTCAGAAAATATAGCAGCTTATTTATTAGTGATAATCCTTTCATTTATTTTTTACTTGCACTAAAAAGAATGGCTTTTTCTTCTTTACTTAAGCTCTCATATCCTGAATTAGCAATTTTTTCTAAAATTTTATCAATTTCTTTTTGCTTGCTTGCTTTTTCAGAGTTAAATTCATAATCTGATTTTGTTCTTTTATGTACTTTTTTTAGCTTGCTTTTTATTTTGAATGTATTCATGAATCGTTTTAAAAAAACAGAGAAATTAATGCTTAAATCATTCCCCTTTTGTAATTGTTTAATGTATAGATATCCAAAGAGTGCTCCTCCAAGATGTGCTATATGCCCTCCTGAATTTCCTTTTGGAATGCTTAATATATCCAGGATTACCATCAATATTGCAATTTGTTTTAGTTTTAAAGATCCAATAAATGGAAATTTAACAGCATAATTTGGAGTGTAAGTAGCTATAGCAATGACAATTGCAAGTACTGATGCTGATGCGCCAACTGCTGATGCTCCATTAGTTAATTGTTGAAAAGCGGGCATATAATTATAGGTAATAACAAAGAGTCCCCCTCCAACGATCCCTCCTAGAATGTAGATGCTTAATAATTGTTTCGGACTTAGGTATTGCAAAAACAATTTTCCGCCAAAGTGCAGCCAGACCATATTAAAAAGTAGATGCAAAAATCCGCTATGCAAAAACATATAAGAGATAAATGACCATGGTTGTTTTATAAGAATACTGATGTTTGCAGGTAAATAAAACTTATTTAATAGTGGTTTTATATTGAATTGTAACATAAAAGAAAAAACCCCCAAAATGCTAAATAAAAGAAATACACCTATATTTATATAGATGATTTTATTTAGTGTTGTCCCTTGCTTAAATTCCCTTTTAAGATTATTTAAAAGACTGTCCATTAGTAGAATTGTGTGTTATTTTTTTGCCAATATTTAAGCAGTAAAAATCCAAAAAGCATTCCCCCTAAATGTGCAAAGTGCGCAACATTATCTGCCGGATTATTACTTAATCCTAAATAAAGTTCTAGCGCTCCATATACTATTACAAAATATTTTGCTTTTACTGGAATTGCAAAATAGATATAGAGCAAAGTATTTGGAAATAGCATTCCAAATGCCAAAAGAATTCCAAACACTGCACCTGAAGCCCCTACTGTTGGTGTATTTATCAGTAAATTGAGTTTTCCCATCGTCTGATTAGAGTAATTCTGATTTCCTTCTAAAATACTTTTCCCATTTTCTAAAAGAATATTTAAATTAGATGGGGTAAGTTGAGATTGTAAATTCAAAATCTCATATTGGCTTATTCCTAAATGAAGTGCTGCAGCGCCCAGTCCTGTAAACATGTAATATATTAGAAATCTTTTTCCTCCCCATACATTCTCTAGAATTTTACCAAACATCCAAAGGGCAAACATATTAAAGAATAAATGGGTGAAATTAGCATGCATAAAGAAGTGAGAAACCAATTGATGTGGCATAAAATCAGGAGATTGAAATTGATGCAATCCAAGTATTTGTCTTAAATCAATTCCATAACTGTCTAATGATATTGTAGCTAAAAACAATAAGCCATTTATGATAAGTAAATTCTTAACTACTTCAGGAAGTTGACTAAATGATGTGGGGCTGTACATTTTAAAAGTATTTTTCTAAATCAGTAGTTTTTAAATTTATCATGGTGCGTTTTCCACTTGGACATACACTTGGTGACTCACAATTTAAAAGCTCATTTTTTAATGATTTCATTTCTTCGCTTGCAAGTTTTTTAATTTCACGTATTGCAAGTGATATAGCTAATGATTTTGCTAAATTGTCTTTTTGCGTTATTTTTAATTCTTCGGAGTTTTTAGTTTGCTCAATTAGATTTTCAATAATAGATTGCAAGTTTTCTTCTTGGCACTCTGGTGGTATTCCGGTAATTACTAAAGTACGATCTTTAAATTCGAAAATAAATCCAACTGCATTGAGTTCTTGTTTCATACTAATGATAAATTCTAATTCGGCATTATTAAGATTTATTTCTTTTGGAAAAAGCAATTGTTGAGATTGACCTTTTTTCTGGTTTAAGATATTTTTAAAGTATTCAAATAAAATACGCTTGTGCGCTCTTCTTTGGTGAATTAATAAAAGCCCATTTTCATTTGGCACTGCTATAAAATGATTTCCAATTTGACTTAGCTCATTTAGTTCATCATTTGATTTAATTTCTTCTGATAAAGTAGTTTGTTCTAATTCTTTTCCTGTTAATGTCGAACTTGGCTGACATTCATTCTTGTTTTCAAATGGATTATAAGTTGAGTCAACTTTAATAGTTGGTTGTTTTATTATTTTGGTTTTTTTATTTGAAAAATCTGTATCAAAAGATAGTTCTTGAGCAAAATCTAGTGAAGGGGCAATATTGTAGGCCCCTAACGATCGCTTAACTGTTGCTCTAATTATCGCATAAATAGCTTGTTCATCTTCAAATTTAATTTCTGTTTTTGTTGGATGGATATTTATATCAATAAGTTTCGGATTAATGTCTAGATTTATAAAATAAGATGGAAAATAATTATGAGGAATAACTTCTTCAAAAGCTTTACTTACTGCATGGTGAAGATAATGGCTCTTTATAAATCTTCTATTTACAAAAAAGTATTGCTCACCTCTTGTCCTTTTGGCTGCCTCTGGTTTTCCAATAAAACCAGCAATTTTTACTACACTGGTTTCTTCTTTAATTGGCACGAGTGTTTCGTTTTTCTTGTCTCCAATAATATTTATAATTCTTTGTCTGAAATTAGAGCTTGATAAATGAAATAGCTCATTGTCATTATGAAAAAGTTGCATTTTTATTTTTGGATTTGCAAGTGCAATACGGGTAAACATTTCTGTTATATGTCGCATCTCAACTTGATCTGACTTTAAGAAATTTCTTCTAGCAGGAACATTATAAAAAAGGTTTTTTATTTTGATTGAAGTTCCATTTGCACTAGCACAATCTTCATGAGTTTTTATCTTACTTCCTTCAATAATTAAATATGATCCTAGTTCTTTATCAGTTAGCTTTGAGTTGACTTCAACATGTGCTATTGCAGCAATTGATGCCATTGCTTCTCCTCTAAATCCCATACTTTGGATATTCAATAAATCATTAGCACTTTTTATTTTTGAAGTAGCATGTCGTTCAAAACACATTTTGATATCTGTTTCACTCATTCCACAACCATTATCTATAACTTGCAAAAGTGTTTTCCCAGCATCTTTTACAAAAAGCGTAATTTCTGTACTCCCAGCATCTAAAGCATTCTCCAGCATTTCTTTTACTGCTGATGCTGGTCTTTGTATGACTTCACCAGCAGCAATTTGGTTAGCAACATGATCAGGTAATAATTGAATTATATCCAATGTAAATACACTTAATTAATGATAAATTTGTAAGCTAGCAAAGATAAAATAATAATCAGAAATACAATCCTCATACTTCTCCCTTTTTGTTTCATTTTAGTATGTTCCCTATTAAATCTGATATTTGCTTTTCTTCCCTTTTCCCATTGTTCTCTTCTTTCTTTTCTTTCATTATAATACCTAGGGTTAAAAGAAAATGATTTTGAGCTTGATGATTTAAAAAAAGATGGAATTCTTGGTGCTTTCATATTTACAAAAGTATTAAATATTTCAGTTGATAAGTCATGATATTCCTTTTGTTAATTCTTTATTGATTGTATAACAATTTTTAATTTTACAGCTATGAGAAAAATCCAGTTTTTCATTCTATTTATATTTCTTTTTCTAGTAAATTCTCAGAATATTTTAGCACAAAATAAAGCAATATTTTTAAGTAATTCAACTGCTTGGGCAGATACCATTATAACTACTTTATCAGAAGATGAACGAATTGCTCAGCTTTTTATGGTAGTAGCTTATTCCAATAAAGATGAGTTACATAAACAAGAAATCACTGATTTAGTAGAACGGTATAAAATTGGTGGAGTAATGTTTTTACAGGGTGGTCCGGTAAGGCAAGCAAAATTTACTAATCATCTTCAATCACACTCTAAAGTTCCTTTAATGATTGCTATTGATGCAGAGTGGGGAGTAGCAATGCGCTTGGACTCTGCTATGCGTTTCCCTTGGCAAATGACTTTAGGGGCTATTGATGATACTACTATGATTTATGATATGGGAGTTGAGATTGCAAGGCAATGTAAACTGTTGGGTGTCCACATTAATTTTGCTCCTGTTGTTGATGTTAATTCTAATCCCAAGAATCCAATTATTAATAATCGTTCTTTTGGTGAAAATCCTGAGAAGGTGGGACAAATGGGGGTGGCTTATATGAAAGGATTGCAAGATCATCACGTGTTAGCTTGTGCCAAACATTTTCCAGGTCATGGAGATACGGATGCTGATTCTCACAAAACTTTGCCAGTTGTTAAACATTTAAGATATCGATTAGATGAGGTGGAGTTAGTTCCTTTTAAGAAGCTAATCAATAATGGTTTAGGTTCTGTTATGGTAGCTCATCTTAATATTCCTGTTTTGGATGACACAAAAGATTTACCTACCTCTTTGTCTCCAAAAGTTGTTGATGGATTATTAAAAGAGGAGTTAGGCTTTACAGGTCTTTCAATTACTGATGGATTAAATATGCAAGGAGTTACTAAGTTTTATGAACCAGGATTACTTGATGTAAAAGCTTTGCTTGCAGGTAATGATATATTACTTTTTTCAGCAGATGTACCGAAAGCCATTGACGAAATAAAGACAGCAATTAAGGAAAATAAGATTTCTCAAACAGAAATTGATGCTAGGTGCCATAAGATTTTAATGGCTAAAAAATGGATGGGGTTGGATAATTACAAGAATGTAGATGTAAGTAAAGTAGCAGATGAGATTATTACTACTGAAACAAAACTACTAGATAAAAAGTTGGTAAAATCCTCTTTGACATTATTGCAGAATTATGATGATTTATTACCTTTAAAACGTTTGGACACTTTGCGTATTGCAGCTGTAAGTATTGGAGAAGATTCGATAGACTTTCACAAGATACTAAGTAATTATGCTCCTATTACCCATTTCTCAATTAATGAGAAATCAAGTGTAGCTGAACAAGCAGTTTTATTGAACAAGTTATCAAAATATAATTTGGTAATAGCAAGCATACATAAATCAAATGCTAATGCTTGGAAATCGTATAAAATTGCAAAAAGTGCAGATATGCTTCTACAATCGATTGCCTTACAAAGCAAGATTGTTGTTTCTGTTTTTTCGAATCCGTATAGTTTGAATTCATTCTTATTTACTAATAATTTTGATGCGCTTTTATTGGGGTATCAAAATAGTAAAGTTGCACAAGAACAAACTGGACAAGCAATCTTTGGAGGGATTGCTTTTAGTGGAAGAATACCAGTAACTACTAAGCATTTTGAAATAAATAGTGGTATAACTACTAAAGCAATAAGGATAGCTTATGTAAGCCCTGAAGAAATAGGGTTTAATACTAATTTACTGTATAAGATTGATAGTATTGCTGAAAATGCAATCTTTCAAGAAACAACCCCAGGTTGCCAAGTACTCATTGCTAAAGATGGCAAAATATTCTTTAATAAATCATATGGCTACCATACTTATGACAAAAAGATAAAGGTAAAGAATTCTGATATTTATGATATTGCTTCTATTACGAAAATAGGGGCCACCGTACCTGTTTTAATGCAAATGGTTGATGATAAAACGTTTGATTTAGATGATAATTTAGGTAAGTATTTAGATTTAGATTCAACAGAGAAGAAAGATTTAATAGTTAGAGATATTTTAGCTCATCAAGGAAAATTAATTCCATGGATTCCATTTTATTATAGTACCTTAGTTAAGGATTCTGTATCTGGATTATTGAGCTTAAGGGACACACTTTATAATTTTAGTAAATCAGATAAATATTCTTATAAAGTAGCGGAAAATATTTATTTGCATCATGAGTATCCGGACTCAATTATTCAACAAATTAAAGAATCTGAGCTGTTAGAAAAAAAGGAATATTGTTATTCTGATTTGGGCTATTATTTGTTTAAAGCAATTATTGAGGCAGAATATGAGAAGCCATTAAATAAAATTACTGATGAGTTATTTTATAAAGGTTTAGGAATGGAAAATTTAGGTTATTTGCCTTTGGAGAGAATAGATGCTAAAAGAATTGTGCCTACTGAAATGGATTTTAAGTTTAGAAGTCAGCTTTTAAAAGGAAATGTGCATGATATGGGTGCTGCTATGCAGGGAGGTGTTGGTGGACACGCAGGATTATTTTCAAATGCAAATGATTTAGCAAAATTGATGCAAATGTATTTGCAAAAAGGAGAGTATGCAGTAGAAAGGTATCTTTCAGAAGAAGTTATTGAGGAATTTACAAAGTGTCAATTTCTTGAAAATGATAATAGGAGAGGAGCGGGATTTGATAAGCCAGCACTGGAAAGTGAAGAAGGTGGTCCTACTTGCCATTGTGTATCGTCTTTAAGTTTTGGTCACTCAGGATTTACTGGAACTTTGGCTTGGGCTGACCCTGAAACAAATTTAATTTATATATTTTTATCCAACAGAATTCATCCAGATGCTAGTAATAAGAAATTACTTAAGATGAATGTGAGGACAGAGATTATGCAAGTAATTTATGATAGTTTAGATGAAAAATAAATTAAAAATTGGTATTGTTTGTTATCCTACTTATGGAGGGAGTGGAGTAGTTGCTACTGAACTTGGAATTGCTCTTTCAGAGCAAGGTCATGAAGTGCATTTCATTTCTTACAATCAGCCATTTCGTTTGGATTTATTTTCTGAGAAGATTTATTATCATGAGGTAAGTGTGCCAGATTACCCGCTTTTTGAATATACTCCTTATGAGCTAAATTTGACATCCAAATTGGTTGATGTTGCCATGCATGAAAAATTGAATATCTTACATGTTCATTATGCTATTCCTCATGCCTCTGCCGCTGTAAGTGCAAAGCAAATTTTAGCAACTTATGGAATTATCCTTCCAATTGTTACCACTTTACATGGGACTGATATTACCCTCTTAGGGAAAGATAAATCCTTTAAACCAGTTATTGAATATGCCATTAATATGTCAGATGCAGTAACTGTAGTTTCAGATGATTTAAAAAGAGAAACGCTAGAGCATTTTAATATTAAAAAAGAAATTCAATTTATTCCGAATTTTATTGATATGAGTTTTTATCATCAACAAAATGATGAGAAATTAAGGAATAATTTTGCTAAGAAAGAAGAATTTGTAATTACGCATATTTCTAATTTTCGCAAGGTAAAAAGAGTAAAGGATGTAGTTAAGATATTTGAAAAAGTAAATAAAGAGATTCCTGCAAAGTTACTTATGATTGGTGATGGTCCTGAAAGAATAAAAGCAGAACATCTTTGTAGGCAACTTGGATTAGAAAATAAAGTGAGATTTTTAGGGAAGCTTAGAGTTATTGAGAAAATACTCGCTATTTCTGATGTTTTTGTTTTGCCCTCTGAAACGGAAAGTTTTGGTTTGGTTGCCCTTGAAGCTATGGCAAGTAAAACAGCAGTTATTTCAACAAATAGTGGGGGTATTTCAGAGGTCAATATTGAAGGTAAAACAGGGTTTTTATCTAATGTAGGTGATGTAGATAAAATGTCTGAAGATATCCTTATTTTATTAAAAGATCCTGAATTTTTGGAAAGGTTAAAAATGAATGCTTTAGCCCATGCTAAATCTTTTTCTCTTGAAAATGTATTGCCACAATATAATGCTATTTATCAAACTTTATGTTGCACGATAAACAACAAATAAAAATAGGACTTACAGGAGGAATAGGCTCTGGAAAGACTTTTGTTGGTGCTATTTTTAGTAAACTTGGTATTCCAGTTTTTAATGCTGACATTCAAGCAAAAAAATGCATGGCTGATAATGTGCTTTTACAACAAGATATCCAAAATGTGTTTGGAGATAAAGTTTATGAAAACGGCGTACTTCAAAAAGAAATTTTAGCTGAAATTATTTTTAATGATACACAAAAATTAGAAAAACTGAATAAATTAGTTCATCCAGTGGTGAAACAAAGTTTTGAAGATTGGTGTGTAAATCAAACTTCACAAATTGTAATTAAAGAAGCTGCTATTTTGTTTGAGAGTGATGCTCATCTAACACTTGACAAAGTGATATGTGTTTCAGTTAATGAAGAAACTAGAGTTGATAGAGTAATAAAGCGTGACAACACTTCAAGAAAACAGGTTTTTTCTAGAATAAAAAGGCAAATGTCACAAAATGAAAAAGAGAAATTATCGGATTTTATAATTGTAAATGATGGGATAGAATTACTGCTGCCTCAAATAATTAAGATTCTTACTCAAATAAGCTAGTATCACCCTTTCCCTTTCTTATTATTTCAGGAAAATTATTAGTGCATTTTACAATAGTGGATGGAGTGCTTTTACCATACCCCCCTGAAATTACTAAATCAACTTTGCTGCTAAGAGATTGATGAATTAATTCAGGATCAGTGCTGTATTCAATTACCATATCATTATCCTTAACTGATGTGGTAACAATAGGGTTACCAAGTTCTTTTACTATTTCTCTTGGGGTGTTATTATCAGGGATTCTAATTCCAATTTCCTGCTTTTTATTTTTAAATAGTTTTGGAATACTAGTATTTGCATTAAGTATAAAAGTATAAGGCCCTGGTAAAGCTTTTCTCATCAATTTGTAAGTAGCAGTATCTAAATGCTTGGTAAAATCTGCTATATGACTTAAATCAGAACAAACAAAAGATAGATTATGTTTTTTGATATCTACGCCTTTAATATGGCATAATTTTTCCATGGCTTTTTTATTGTATACATCACAGCCAAAAGCATAAACAGTATCGGTAGGGTAAATTATTACTCCGCCATCTTTAAGACATTCAACTACTTTCTTGATTTTTCTAGGATCAGGATTGTCCTGATGAATGTGTACTAGCATCAGTTTAAGAAGTATTGTATGATAAAATAGAGTATGGTTAAATCAATAAAAAGTAGAATTCCAAAAAGAGTTGGATTTTGATCATAGAGTTCCTTGAGTTTTTCCCAAATATCTTTCATGATTTTAGTTTATTATGATAACAAATATAAGAATTATTTTAACTCTAAAACAATAATGTTTTCAACATGATGGGTTTGAGGGAACATATCAATAGGCTGAATATGAGTGACTTTGTACTTCTCATCCATCAAAGCTAAGTCACGTGCCTGTGTTGCAGAATTACAACTTACATATACTATTCTTTTGGCTTCAATTTTTAATATTTGCTCTACTACTTTTTTATGCATTCCATCCCTTGGAGGGTCAGTAATTATTACATCTGGAGTACCATTTTTTGCAATGAATTTATCTGTAAAGAGATCTTTCATATTACCCGTGTAAAAGGTGCAATTGTTTATGTTGTTTCTCTTTGCATTTTCGTAGGCTGCTTTTATGCCCTCTTTCACTGAATCAATCCCCACCACTTTTGCTGCAGATTTAGCCAGATATTGAGCAATGGTTCCTGTTCCTGTATACAAATCATAAACCAAGTCATTTGTTGTAATTTGAGCTAATTCTTTTGTCTTTCGGTACAATACTTTTGCTTGCTCGGTATTAGTTTGGAAAAAAGATTTTGCTCCAATTTTAAAATAAAGTCCATCCATTTCTTGCATAATATGGTCTTTACCATTGAAGCAAATGACTTTTTGGTCATACATAGTATTATTCGCTTTTTGATTGATGATATATAAAAGTGAAGTAATCTCTGGGAATGTTTTTTTAATGTGTTCCATCACAAGTGTAATGTTTGTTTTATTAGCTTCAAAAAACTGCACCAATACCATCAAATCATTTGTAGAAGTCGTTCTGATCATTAGGTTTCGTAATAAACCTTGCTGGTTTCTGATGTCAAAATAAGTCAGTTTGTTTTTATCAACAAATTGCTTGATAGATAAACGAATGGCATTTGAGGGATCTTTTTGCAAGTGGCAAGTATTTAGATTGATTACTTTATCGAACATCCCAGGGACATGAAATCCTAGTGCATCTTTATCCGTAAACTCTACTTTAGATTGTATTTCTTCCAAAGTCAACCATCTTTTATTGGAGAAAGTAAATTCCATTTTGTTCCTGTAAAAATATTCGTTCTCACTGCCTATAATTTCTGAATGTTGAGGAAGTTCAATACCTCCAATTCTTTTTAAATTATTGAGCACTTCATTTTGTTTAAAATCCAATTGGGATTCGTACTTCATATTTTGCCATTTACAACCTCCGCATACACCAAAATGCTCGCATTTAGGTTCCGTTCTTCTATTAGAATAAGTATGTACTTTTTCTATACGTGCTTCCCATATTTTTTTCTTTTTTTTAAAAACAGTAATATCGCAAATATCTCCAGGGACACCTCCTTGAACAAATATGACTCTTCCATCATGCTTTGCAATTGATTTTCCTTTAATTGCCGTATCAATTATTTCAACATTTTCAATCAATATTGACTTCCTTCTATTTTGTTTTTCCATCTTGCAAAAGTAGATATTTACGTATTAATTCTATTATATTTGCACCTTCTAAAAAAATAGTAAGTGAAGTCATCATCAGATTATATTGTATTAGAGGATAAGTATGGAGCTCATAATTACCATTCACTACCAGTAGTGCTGGCAAAAGGAAAGGGGGTATTTGTTTGGGATGTAGAGGGAAAAAAATATTATGATTTTCTATCTTCTTATTCTGCAGTAAATCAAGGGCATTGTCATCCAAAAATCGTAAATGCTCTTAAAACCCAGGCTAATGTTTTAACCTTAACTTCCAGAGCTTTTTATAATGATACTTTAGGAGAATATGAAAAATATATTACTGATTATTTTGGATTTGATAAGGTTTTACCAATGAATACTGGTGCAGAGGCTGTAGAAACAGCACTTAAGCTTTGCAGAAAATGGGCTTATCAAAAGAAAGGATTGCCTCCTGAAGCAGCCAAGATTATTGTTTGTGATGGAAATTTTCATGGTCGTACTACAACCATTATTTCTTTTAGTAATGATCCAGATGCAAGAGATGAATTTGGACCTTATACACCAGGGTTTGTTAATATCCCTTATAATGATTTAAATGCATTAAAGGAGGCTTTAAAAGACACAAATATTGCAGGTTTTATGTTAGAGCCAATTCAAGGTGAGGCTGGTGTTTTTGTTCCAAATGAAGGATATTTAAAAGCAGCTAAAGAATTATGTGAAAAAGCAGGTGTATTATTTATTGCAGATGAGGTTCAAACAGGAGTTGCTCGTACAGGAAAATTATTAGCTGTTGATCATGAAAATGTAACACCTGACATTTTAATCTTAGGAAAAGCAATTTCTGGAGGAGTCTTTCCTGTATCAGCAGTACTTGCCAATGATGCAATCATGATGTGTATTCGTCCAGGAGAACATGGTTCTACTTTTGGAGGAAATCCATTAGCTAATAAGGTGGCAATTGCTGCACTTGAAGTAATCAAAGAGGAAAAACTAGTTGAGAATGCAGATTATCTAGGCGAGATTCTTAGAAGTGAGTTACAAAACATTGATTCGGATATGATTACTTTGGTAAGAGGAAAAGGTTTGTTAAATGCAATTGTTATAAAGCCAAAAAATGGGATTGAAGCTTGGGATGTTTGTTTAAAATTAAGAGATAATGGTTTGCTTGCTAAACCAACTCATGGAGATATTATTCGTTTTGCGCCACCACTAGTTATTACAGAGGAACAACTTGCAGATTGTATAGCAATAATTAAAAAAACAATTCTTTCTTTTTAAAAAATCAACATGAAATTTAAGAATCTTTTTAAATTTAAATTTTTAGCAAAATATGTAGCCATTTTTAAGCAAAGTGGTTTTAAGGGATTGATAAAGGAAGGGGGGTGGAAACTCTTGTTTTTCTTCTTTATGTATTATCTAATAAGAGATTCTATTTTATATATACTTATTCCTTATTTAATTGTAAAAGGAATTATTTTTTAAACTAATAATAACTTCATAAAAGAGTAATCTTTTCTCATATTTCTTCAATAAATAAATAAATCGTAAATTTGCGATTGTAATGAAACAGAATCTTATAAATATTCCCTTGGTTATATTGACAATGCTTGTTGTATTCTTGTCAATGGAATTTAATGTCTCAAAAATGAGATGTGATGAAGGTGGTACTTTATATTTAGGAAGTGAAGTGCCTTCATGTAGTGAAGAGAATGAGGTTGTTTGCATTAAGGAACAGGAGAAAGTATCTTGTTGTATGAGAGAAGTAAAAAAATCGTGTTGTCCTGAAACTAAGGATAAATCTTGCGCAAGTAGTACTCAGAACATCCATTTTGATTTTGAAACTGTAATTCCTGTTTTTGAGCTTGATTTTAAAGAAATAGCTACTTTATCGTATACAACTCTTTTATGTGGCAAAATATGTGATTTAAAGAGGGAGGCCAATTATGTAAAAGATATCCCCCCACCAAAACTTTATAAATCAGAATTAGCAGAAATACAGTCATTCTTATTATAGAAATTATTCTTAATTAATTAGAGTAATTACTTTTAAAATTATAAGAATGAAAAGAATAATTGGTATTGCAATAGTGCTTATTGCAAGTTTAAATCTAAAAGCACAGAATAAAATACAAGGAGCAGTAGTAGAACAGATAGAAAATGGTTCAGAAATCCCAATTTTTGGAGCTAATGTGTATTGGGAAGGGACCACAATAGGTGTTGCAACTAATGATAAGGGATTCTATTCTATACCTGAGCCTGAAAATTACCCAGCAATATTAGTTGTTAGTTTTGTTGGTTATCAGAAATACAGTCAGTTAATTAAAAAGTGGAATTATTATCATATTGTGCTGTCACCTTCAATTGAATTAGATGCTGTTGAAGTTCAAAGTAAAGTGAATACAACTAAATTTTCTACTATTAACGCCATAAATATGCAGACTTTGTCTACGGGTGAGTTAGAGAAAGCCGCTTGTTGCAACCTTTCTGAAAGTTTTAGCACTAATGCATCAGTTGATGTTAATTTTACTGACGCTGTATCTGGAGCAAAACAAATCCAGATGCTTGGTTTGGATGGCGTTTATGCTCAAATCACACAAGAGAATATGCCATTTATTAGAGGAATGTCATCTACTTTTGGTTTGAATTATGTTCCAGGAAC
>JAYZYW010000019.1:0-11864 GCA_036139835.1 Bacteroidota bacterium | reverse complement strand
AGTCTTCTCGTTTGACAAATTCCCTAATGTAAATAAAGAATTAGGTCCAGAAATGAAATCGACAGGAGAAGCAATTTATTTTATTGATGATTTGCAGGATGATTACTTTACAAAAGTGTATTCTGAAAGAAACTTATATTTAAGTAAATAGATGGGATTTTTAAAAACAATTTTAATCATAATGTTGATATATTATGGAATTAAATTTCTTGGGAGACTACTTGCGCCAGTCCTCTTAAAACGATTTGCCAAAAAAATGCAAGATCGTTTTCAACAGCAATATCGAGACCCACAAAACCAACCTCAGGAGGAAGGAAAAGTAACTCTTGAAAAAACTAATACTTCACCAAAAACAAAATCAGATGATGTAGGAGATTATGTTGATTTTGAAGAAGTTGAAGAATAAAATAATATTATGGAACAGCTAAAAAAATTAAGTCCACACCTAATGGTTCTTCTGTTATTTGTGGTAATCTCTTTTGTCTATTTCTCACCAGTGTTACAGGGTAAAATGTTGGATATGCCTGATATTAATAATTGGAAAGGTATGAGTAAAGAAGTACGGGATTTTCGTGATGCAACAGGGGAAGAAGCTCTTTGGACAAACTCTATGTTTTCAGGTATGCCTGCTTATCAGATTTCTACAAAATACAAGGCTAACTTAATTCAGTATCTTGATAAAGCATTAATGTTAGGGCTACCTAGGCCAGCAAATATGTTGTTCTTGTATTTATTAGGATTTTACATCTTACTTGTATCTTTAAAAGTAGATTACCGCTTATCAGCAGTTGGGGCTATTGCTTTTGCATTTTCTTCTTACTTTTTCATAATTATACAAGCAGGGCATATGAGTAAAGCTCATGCTATTGCTTATTTGCCAATGGTAGTTGCTGCTGTGCTTTATACTTATAGAGGCAAGATGTATTTAGGAGGAGTACTTACTGCACTTACAGTTGCACTAGAACTTTATTGTAATCATTTACAGATTACGTATTATTTGATGTTAATTTTGTTGTTGATTGGTTTAGTTGAATTCTTTAAAGCATTAAAAACAAAGAATTTATTAGATTTTGTAAAGCGTTCTGCAATATTAATATTTGCAGCACTTATAGCATTTGGAACCTCAATAACTCTTCTTTGGACGACTATGGAGTATGGAAAAGATAGTATGAGAGGGAAATCTGAACTTACCACTGATAAGGAGAATAAAACATCTGGATTGGATAAGGATTATGCAACGGCATGGAGTTATGGTGTTGCCGAAAGCATGACACTTTTAATCCCTAATTTTCACGGAGGAGCATCACAAGGGGAATTAGGGAAAGATTCTGAAACATACAATCTAATAAAAAGAGCCCCAAATGCTAAACAACTAATTAAGAAGTTACCACTTTATTGGGGAGATCAGCCTTTTACATCAGGGCCAACTTATGCTGGTGCAATAGTCATTTTTTTATTTGTTTTGGGCTTATTTTTTGTAAAGTCTAAGATGAGAGTATGGATTCTATTAGCTACTATTCTTTCAATAATGTTAGCATGGGGGAAGAACTTTATGCCTTTAACTGATCTATTTTTAGATTATTTTCCAGGATATAATAAGTTCAGAGCTGTATCAACGATATTAGTAATTACAGAATTTACTTTACCACTTTTAGGATTTGTGGCTTTAAATAGATTCTTATCAGCAGATGTTGCTGAAACTGAAAAAAAGAAATCATTATTATCAGCTTTTTACATTACAGGAGGGATTGCTTTGATTTTTGCACTATTTCCATCAATATTTTTTGATTTTGTAGGTGGACAAGACACTAACTTGGAAAAGAATGGTTGGCCAATAGAAGCTTTGCAATCAGATAGAGCATCACTCTTAAGGTCTGATGCATTTCGTTCGTTTGTCTTTATCGGACTAACTTTTATTTTTCTATGGTTCTTTATGAAAAATAAAATTAAAAATCATTTTGTGATTTTAATTGTTGGTGTATTAGTATTATTTGATATGTGGACAATAAATAAACGTTACTTAAATGACGATCATTTTGTAAGAAAAAGCAAAGTACAAGTTCCCTATCAGCCAACACAGGCTGACAATTTTATTTTACAAGATAAAGATCCAAATTTTAGAGTATTTAATCAGAGTGTGAACACTTTTAATGATGCTAGTACTTCTTACTTTCATAAATCAATTGGAGGGTATCATGGAGCAAAATTGAAACGCTATCAGGAGTTAATTGAGAATCATATTTCGAAAGGGAATATGTCAGTACTTAATATGTTAAATACAAAGTATTTCATCAACCAGAAAGGACAAGCACAAAGAAACACTTCTTCACTTGGCAATGCTTGGTTTATAAGTGAGGTAAGTGTGGTTGAAGATGCTGATGCCGAAATTAAAGCACTTGATAACTTTAATCCAAAAAAAACAGCTTTAGTTGATAAACAATTTGAAGAGTTTTTAATAAGTATAAATATTGATACATCAGCAGTTGCTACTATAAAACTTAAAGAATACAAACCGAATTACTTAAAGTATACATCAAATACAACTTTAGATCAATTAGCAGTTTTCTCTGAGATTTATTATGATAAAGGGTGGAATGCGTATGTAGATGGAGAACTAAAACCTCATTTTAGAGCAAATTATGTATTAAGAGCAATGCAAATTCCTAAAGGAGATCATACTATTGAATTTAAGTTTGAACCAATAGTATATAGCACTGGGGAGAGCATATCGTTTATGTCATCAATACTCCTACTATTGTTATTAGGTTTTGTTTCCTTTAAGGAACTTAAATCATAATGAAAAAAGTTTTAATTATCACATACTATTGGCCTCCAATGGGAGGAGGAGGAGTTCAGAGATGGTTGAAAACAACAAAATACCTTAGAGAATTTGATTGGGAACCTATTATATTTACAACTGAGAATGCAGAGGTTTCAATTCATGATGAAAGCTTGCTTGAAGATATTCCAGATGGGATAGAAATCATTAAAGTCCCAATATGGGAACCTTTTCGATTGTATAGAAGCTTAACAGGTCAAAAAGGTGAAAAAATAAACCCTGGTTTTTTGCAAAAGAAAAAAGGAAATAGTTTTTTGCAAAATATTTCTATTTGGATAAGAGGGAACTTCTTTATTCCAGATGCTAAAAAGTTTTGGTATAGACCCTCAGTAAAAAAGCTTTCTTCTTATTTGTTAAAGAACAAGGTAGATGCCATTGTTTCTACAGGACCACCTCATACTACACATCTTATAGCACAGAAGATTGCAAATAGATTTAATATTCCATGGTTAGCTGATTTTAGAGATCCTTGGACAAATATTGATTTTTACGATAAGTTAAAACTTACAATGTGGGCTGATAAGAAACATAGGCGTTTAGAGAGAAATGTTTTGAAAAATGCTAGTAAAATAATAACGGTTAGCAAAAGCTGGGCTAATGATCTTTTAAATATTTCTGGAATAAATCCTATAGTAATTAATAATGGTTTTGATTCTACTGATTTTAAGAATGCAGGAAAACTCCCATTAGATGTAAAATTTAGTATAACACATGCAGGATCTTTAAATAAAGATAGAAATCCTTTTATATTATGGAAAGTTTTGGAGGAACTTGTTAAAGTAAATAGTGATTTTGCTTCTAAACTAGAAATAAAATTAATTGGCCCTATTGATATAACAGTTAAGGAGGCATTAAAGAAACATAATCTAATGCAGTATACAAGATTAATTGATAGTCTTCCTCATAAAGAAGTAATCCCTCATTTGATAACATCACAAGTACTTCTTTTACCATTAAACAATGTTCCTAATATAGAGGGAATAATACCGGGTAAGATGTATGAGTATTTAGGAGCGCTTAGACCAATTATTTGTATTGGTGATATAGATGGGGATGCAGCAGAAATAATTTATGAAACACAAACAGGATCTGTAGTGGGTTTTTCTGATAAAAATAAGTTGAAAAAAGAAGTGCTAAAACTATATGATGATTATAAGTTAGGTGTTTTAGAGATAAACTCTAATCATTATAATAAATATAGTAGAAAACAATTGGCAGAAAGATTTGCAATAATTTTTAATCAAATGTTATAAATGGGAATTGTAAGAAATCAGAGTATAAAGAATTCAATTAGTTTTTACATTGGCATGGTTATTGGTGCTGTTAATACTGTGATTATTTATCCTAATGTTTTTGAAGATAAACCTGAACATTTCGGCTTAATCCAGATTTTGATTGCTTATGCAATTGTTGTTTCAACTTTTACAACTTTTGGTATTCCTAAAACTTTTGTGAAGTTTTTTCCTACAATAAAAGAAAAGGGGCAGTTGTATTTTTTGAGTATAATTACACCTTTAATAGGTTTTGTTCTTGCATCACTTTCTTACTTTTTATTTAAAGAACAAATCTTTGGATTACTAAATGCAAGTGAGTTGCTTAGGGATAATTTTTTCTACATTATTTTGTTGGTGTTTTTTATTGGATTTTATGATGTATTGACTGCTATTTCAAGATCATTCTTAAGTGCCGCAACTCCAACATTTATTAATGAGGTATTTTTAAAATTCTATAGCATGTCAGTGTTACTATTGCACTGGTTTGATTTTTTAGACTTCTCTACTTTCCTTAAAATCTATCTTTTTGGTTTTGTTTTAAAATTTGCAATCTTACTTTTTATTCAATGGAAGAATGATAGGTTTAAATTTAATATGTCAATAAAAGATATTGATATAAAAGAGTTAATTCGTTTTGGGGTGTTTGTTATGGTAGGAGGAGCTTCAATAATGATAGTTACTAGGGTTGATATGATGATGATTGGATCATTATTAGATTTACAGCAAGTAGCATTTTATACAGTAGCTTTTTTTATAGGAAATGCAATTAAAGTCCCAGCAAAATCAATTGGAGCAATTTCTATACCTTTAGTTGCAATGGCTTGGGAAAATCAAGATTATAAACAAATACAAACACTTTATTCAAAATCGTCTATTAACCAGCTCATTTTTGGTGGAGTGTTTTTTGTTTGTATTTGGTTAAATATTGATGAAGTTTTTTCATTGCTTCCTGATAATTTTCGTGGAGGGAAGTGGGTAGTTTTTTATATAGGATTGTCACAGTTATTTAATATTGCATCAGGTGTTAATGGTACAATAATTATTAATTCAAAATATTACAGATATGATTTGTATACTAATGTGATTTTAGTATTTATAACGATTGCTACAAATTATATTTTGATTCCAAAATATGGAATTGATGGTGCTGCAATGGCAACTGCAATTTCTGTTTTACTGTTTAACATGATAAGGCTTGTTTTAATAAAAGTTAAGATGAATATGCAGCCTTTCAGCAAACAAACTGTCATTACATTTCTTGTATTATTATTTGTTTATTTTATCGTTGATTTATTTCCATTATCATCAGTAGTAATTTTTGATATTATCTGGAAATCACTTCTTGCTCTTTTGTTATTTGTGCCAATAGTATTGAAGTTAAATCTTTCGGAAGATATATCTGGAATTGTTAAGGATCTGAAAAATAGGCTCATAAATTAATATCCTAATTTATTCATATTTGCTTTACACATGTTATCAATCTGTGAGTAATTTTCTTCCCCAAAAAAATCTATTAAATCTATCTCAGAATTCCCTTTTGGTTGATATTGAATATTAACATAATTACTAATATCTTCTTTAAGAGTATAGCCTAGATTAAAAGAAAGATCTTCAATGTATTTTTTTTTATCTATAATGAAATCTTCATATTTAACTAATACTATTTTTTGTTTATTATGCATATAAATATTAGTTACATGATTCCATCTATAAGCCAGAGCTTCAATATAATTAAAGCTAGTATAACCAAACATCTTTGATTGTAAATTCAATTTCCAAGCTGGTGTTTTTTGTAATTCAATAAAATCATTAAAGTTAATTTCTTTTAAATTGCCAGGGATTTTTAATCTATTTAAGATACTTCTAATATTTTGATGAGGATTTCTAACAATCCAAACAAATTTTGCATTAGGATAATTCTTTATTAAATCGCTAGTATAAAAAGAAAGAAAGGGTTCTTTAATAATATCTTTTGAAAATTCATACCTGTGTTGTCTTGTAAAATCTTTGAAATCTAACAACTTAAAATCTAACAATAAAGGAGCGTATTTTGTTATACTTTTAATGTCAGAAGTTAAAGTTTGTTTTGTTGCTTTGCTAAGTAAGTTTGCAATAATAGTAGTTCCACTCTTTGGATTACCTAAAATGAATAATGGCTCAGGATTGCTCTTAGAGAAAAGAGATAAAATTTTTCGCATAATAATTTAAAAATAAGTTATTATTTTAATATTGGATATGTTATTAGACTTCAAATTTATTAAAATTCATTATCACGAGCAAATATCAATAAAAAATATCTTAATTTTGCGATAAGATAAATTATTTCTGATAGGATTGATTGACTTAACTCCATCTAATGTTATCACAATTTTTATTTAGTAAAGAAATAATAATTTTTCATAGTATTACACTAAATGATTTATGATAAATGTAACAAAGACGTATTTACCAAGTAAAGAAAAATATCAACAATATGTTGATGTAATTTACAAGAATGGTTGGGTGACAAATAATGGGCCTCTTCTGAAATTGTTAGAAAAGAGATTAGCAAAATATTTGGGAGTTAAAAATATTGTTCTAGTATCAAACGGGACAGTAGCTTTAGAAATAGCATACAGAACATTAAACTTAAATGGAGATGCTATTACTACTCCATTTAGTTTTGTTGCAACTACCAGTTCACTTGTAATTACTGGTTTAAACCCAATATTTGCAGACATTAATAAACAGACATTAAATATAGATATTTCTAAGATAGAAGCAGTAATTACTAAAAATACACAAGCAATTGTCCCAGTTCATATATTTGGAAATGCTTGTGATATTGAAGGAATCCAAAAAATAGCAAAGAAGAATGATTTGAAGGTGATTTATGATGCTGCACATGCTTTTGGTGTAAAATACAAAGGTGAAAGTATTTTGAATTATGGTGATATTTCAACATTAAGTTTTCATGCTACAAAATTGTTTCATTCAATTGAAGGTGGCGCCTTAGTTATAAATGATGATGATTTAGTGCAAACGGCAAGATATTTGATAAATTTTGGGATTGAAAATGCAGAATCAATTCCTGAATTAGGTACAAATGCAAAGATGAATGAATTTGAAGCGGCTATGGGGTTATGTATGCTTGATGAGATGGAAGCAATAGGGAGTGCAAGGGAAAAGGTATTTGAAGTGTATAAGAATAATTTAAGTAAGGAAGTTCTGTTTCAGAGAATGAATAAAGATTCAACTTTAAATCATAGTTACTTTCCTATAGTCTTAAAAGATGAAGAGCAGTTATTAAATGTGAAGAAAGCTTTGAATGAGAAAAATGTTTTTCCAAGAAGATATTTTTATCCATCATTAGACACTCTTAATTATATTAATCCGAAACAATTTTGTAAAAACTCAAGAGATATTTCAGAAAGAATAATTTGTTTGCCAATGTACCCTGAATTAGAAGAAAATGTTCAAAAATTAATTGTCAATTTAATTAATAAGACTTTATGAAAATAGCTGTTATGCAGCCATATTTCTTTCCTTATATTGGCTATTGGCAATTAATAAATTCTGTAGATATATTTATCATCTATGATGATGTCAATTTTATAAAGAGGGGATATATTAATAGGAATAATATCTTAATAAATAATGTTAAACATTTATTTACACTTGCGTTAATTAAATCTAGCCAGAATAAAAAAATTAATGAGATTTTAATTGGAGAGAATAATAAAAAGATTTTAAGAACAATAGAACAAAGTTATTTAAAAGCTCCTTTTTTCCATGATATATTTCCTATTATTGAAGATATATTTAGTAATAAGGAAAAAGATTTGTCTAAATTTTTAGGAAATTCCTTACAGATTTTTTCAAAATATTTAGATATAAATACTAAATTTGAGTATTCAAGTATGCTTGAGAATGATAAATCATTACAAGCTCAAGATAGGTTAATTGAAATATCAAAAATCTTAAATGCAACTGATTACATAAATGCAATTGGAGGAGAGCAACTGTATGATAAAAATGCTTTTTCAGATGCAGGAATTAATTTAAGTTTTATCCAAACCGAATTAATTAATTACAAACAGTTTAATAATAAATTTATTCCCAATTTATCAATAATTGATGTGATGATGTTTAATAGTAAGGAAGATATTAAAGAGATGTTAAAGAAATATACTTTAGTATGATTAGAATTTCAATACATTCTGTCCCAAGATCTGGTTCTTCATGGTTAGGGCAAATTCTGAATAGCTCTGAGAAAGTTTGTTTTAGATTTCAGCCACTTTTCTCTTATGCTTTTAAAGATTATTTGAGTGAGAAAAGTTCAAAGAAAGATATAGTTTCCTTCTTTGAGAAAATTGCACAAAGTGATGATGATTTTTTATTACAAACAGATAAAGTTGATAGTGGAGAATATCCATCTTTTGTAAAAGAAGATGAACCCTCACATGTTATTTATAAAGAGGTTAGATATCATAATATTTTAGAGAATTTATTAATCAAAGATGAAGAAATAAAAGTAATTGGAATAATTAGAAATCCGTTTGCAGTTGTTTCATCTTTTTTAAATTCTCCTAGGGAGTTTAGAAAAGATTTATCTTGGATGGAAAGTGAGGAATGGAGATTTGCTCAAAAAAAGAATTTAAATAAACATGAGGAATTTTTTGGTTATGAAAAATGGAAAGAAGTATATTTTCTTTTTATGAAATTAAAACAAGTATATAAGGATAGATTTTGTTTAGTTTTTTATGATGCATTAATTGGTGATACACTCAAAGAAGTTGAAAGGATATTTAAATTTTGTAATTTAGAGGTCCAATCTCAAACAATTCAATTCTTAAATGATTCAAAATCATCAGAAAAAGAATCAGTATATTCAGTCTTCAGAAACAAAAAACAAGATGTTGAATGGAAAGATTTGTTAACTGAAACAATATTCTCTGAAATTAAAGATGATATCATAGAAAATAAAATAACAGAATTCAAATATGATAAATAATTCTAGTCTAAAATGATAGTTCATTTATTTGAAGATCAGAGGTTTGTTGATATTACTATTGAGAATTTTGAAAGTGTTTCAAAAGGACAAAATAGGTATGTTGTATTTTCAAATAATAAGAAACTTAAATATTTATCTTGTAGGAATGATGTTGTAATACTCCCAAACTCAAGCTATAGGGTAGATTTGGATCTAATCTATAAAGATTGTCAGTTCTTGATAATACATTTTCTTTCCCCTATAAAGCTTTATATTTTAAAACATAAACCTTGTAATGTTCAAGTTATGTGGTCTGTTTGGGGTTCCGATGCCTATGATCATTTTAATGATCAAAACCTTTTTGAGCCACTGACTAAAAATATTAGAAAGAGAAGTTTGTATCAATTTTCTAAGCAGTTTTGGATTTATACTTTTTATCACTTTATCATGTATCGAGTACTTCCAGTTAAAAAAGAATTGAAATTATTAAAGAAAATAAATTATATCAGCACTGTGTTACCTTGTGAGTTTAAAGCTATTAGAGATGAATTTGATTTAGATGTAGAATATGTTGATTATAATTATGGTGTCAATAAGTTTACAGATTTTCAAGATGTAAAATTAGGAAATTCTATTTTAATAGGAAATTCAGCAACCTCTTCAAATAATCATCTTGATATCTTTGAAATTATTAAAAGTACTAGTAAAAAGCTTGTGGTTCCTCTTAGTTATGGAGCTTATGACTTTAAGAATTACAAAGAAAAAATTATTCTTGAAGGCAAGAAAATCTTTAAAAATAATTTTATTCCGATAACTTCTTACTTATCAATTCATGAATATAATAATTTACTTTTATCTTGTAATACAACAATTATGTATCATATTCGGCAACAAGCCTTAGGAAATATCTTTAGTTCTTTATATGTGGGTATGAGAGTATTTCTTAATAGTAAGTCTTTAACATATATTTTTCTTAAAGATGAAGGAGTGATTATTTTTGATTTAAAGAAAGACTATAAATTGTTAGGAATTGAGCTAAATGAAGATGAGAAGCAAATTAATAGAGATATTGTACTTAAACTGAGAAGTAGAAAGGTAATTAGGGACAAGACACAAGGAATTATTGATTTATATAATTCATCTTTAATTAATATCAATCAATGAATCCATATGGGATCATATTGTTAGCTTCAGAACGATCAGGAAGTAATTTATTAAGGACTTTATTAGGAAATCATTCAAATATTTCTGCTCCTATTGCACCACATTTAATTACGATATTCTATCCAATTAAACATTATTATTTGAATTTGACTCGAAAAGGTTCCCGTAAAAATTTGTTTCAGGATATGCTTCAAATAGTTAATCATCCTTTTTCTGACTGGAGATTAAAATTAAATTATAATGAAATTGAATCATTGGAAATAAATTCTGTTGTAAAACTGATGGATTTTCTTTATAAGAAAGAGGCAGAGAGAAATCAAAAAGAACATTATTGTTCAAAGGGTATCAATACTTTTAGGTTTATTGATCAAATGAGAAAGGAGGTTCCAACTATGAAATTCATACATTTAGTTAGAGACCCTAGAGATGTTGTTGCGTCATGGTTGAAGCGAAAAAGTTCTTTAAATTCTAGTTATGACGCTATTTTACAGTGGAAAAAGCAACAGAAATTATTAAACAACTCAAAAAGAAATAGTGGCTTTCATTGCATTACAATAAAGTATGAAGACTTGATATCTGACACAAGCATAATTATGGATAAAATAATGTTAGATTTGGGTTTACCAATTGATCATAAGTGTTATGAAACAAATTCACTAAATAAAGAATCTAAAAAGAGTAAATATTGGAAAAATCTTTCTAAGCCTATAATGGCTAATAATATAAATAAATTTAAAACTGAACTATGTCAAGAAGATATTTTAATGATTGAAACAATTGCTGAAGAAGAAATGAGAGAATATGGCTATTCTCCATTGAGCAATCAGGATTGGAAGATAAATAGAAAACATATTAACTTTATTAATGAGCAAAGGAAAATCAGGAAGAGGGAAGCAAAGAAGAATATGAGTGATTCTAATCAACTATTAATGAGTAGGCAGAAATTGATTAGAGAAACAATTGCTGAAAGACGAAAACAATATCTATCTTCAGAAAGTTTTATTGGTAGAGTGAGGAATTTTATGAAATTCAATATATATAAAGTAATAAAAAGATATATTTTGCAATTTTTAGGAAGATTTAGAATTACTTTTATTATAAGAAATTATATCCATAGGAATTAATTTTTTCCTTTTTCCTGTTCCTAAAATTAAAAAGCCCTGTTAATTCCTAAGACCCATCTGAATTGTAAGAAATCATCATTAGAAGCTGGTGGCCTGTTCAAGAAAAGTGGTATATCAAACCTAATAGTAATCGGTTTTACCATAGCTAATGGCCCCCAATTGTCAAATGTATAAGCCAACCCAAATCCGGCATCTGCTCTTACATCATAAAAAGCATCTTTCAGATTGTTCTTATTTAGTTTTTCATCTGTAATTACACCAGCATCAGCAAAAGCATAATAGGTAATTCCAAATTCTCTAAACTCATAAGGCATGTACTTTGTAAAATCAATTTCAGTGCTAAATGATGCTCCAGAAGTTCCATTGTAGCCAAAGTTAGTAATTAGACCGTTATCATCAAGCTCAGGAGATAAATAGCCAGCATATCCTCTTAGATTAAGCCCACCACCTGCATGAAAAAGGTTAGTAGTATAATCATATCCCATCCAATC
>JAYZYW010000018.1:0-36421 GCA_036139835.1 Bacteroidota bacterium | reverse complement strand
GATACGGTGGAGGTTCTTGTTGAAAAGCAGGAAGATAAAAATGGACAGTTAGTACTTTCTCACAGAAGAGCTAGAGTATTAAGAGCTTGGGAGAAAGTAAATGTTGCCTTAGAAAAAAGTGAGATTGTAAATGGTCAGATTTTAAGCAGAACAAAAGGAGGTATGATTGTTGATGTATTTGGAATTGAGTGTTTTTTGCCAGGTTCTCAGATTGATGTAAAGCCAATACGTGATTATGATGATTATGTCGGTAAGAAGATGGAATTTAAAGTTGTAAAAGTTAATGAAGCATTTAGAAATGTAGTCGTTTCTCATAAAGCATTAATTGAAGCTGATTTAGCTGTACAGACTAAAGAAATAATGTCTAAGTTAGAAAAAGGACAAGTTTTGGAGGGTACCGTTAAAAATATTACTTCATATGGAGTTTTTGTTGATTTAGGAGGTATTGATGGATTAATTCATATTACTGATTTATCTTGGGGAAGAATTTCTCATCCAGAGGAGATAGTTTCTTTAGATGAAACTATTAATGTTGTAATCCTTGAATTTGATCAAGCTAAGAGCAGAATTCAATTAGGATTAAAACAATTAGGGGCTCATCCTTGGGATAACTTAGATGAAGATTTAAAAGTTGGAGATGTAGTTGAAGGAAAAGTTGTAGTAGTTGCTGATTATGGGGTCTTTGTTGAGCTACAAACAGGTGTTGAGGCATTACTACATGTTTCTGAAATGTCTTGGTCTACTCATTTAAGATCTGCTAATGATTTCTATAAAAAAGGGGATGCTGTTAAAGCACAAATTTTAACTCTTGATAAGGAAGCCAGAAAAATGTCGTTAGGAGTTAAACAAATGACGCCAGACCCATGGTCTGATATTACAGTTAACTTTCCAGTGGGGTCTAAACATAGTGTTTTAGTAAAAAACTTTACCAACTTTGGAATCTTTGTTGAGTTAATTGAAGGAGTTGACGGCCTTGTTCATATTTCTGATTTATCTTGGACTAAGAAAATTAAGCATCCAGCTGAGTTTACTCAAGTTGATACAAAGCTTGAGGTTATTGTTTTAGATATTGATCAAGCAAATAGAAAAATTAGTTTAGGCCACAAACAATTAGACGAAAATCCTTGGGATGGGTATGCTAAGAAGTTTGTAAGTGGTAAAGATTATGAAGCAACTGTCACAGAAGTATTTGATAAAGGAGCAGTTATTTCTTTATCAGATGAAGTAGAAGCTTTTGTGCCTAAAATGCATTCTGAAAAAGAAAATGGATCTTCAATTACTGTAGGAGAAACATTAAATTTTAGGATACTTGAATTTTCTAAAGAGAACAAAAAGATTTTAGCATCTCATACGGCCATTTTTAAGCAAGAACTTGAAGTTGCAAGAAAAAAGTCAGCTGCTTCTACTAAGAAAGTAATGAAAAAGATGGAGGATGATAAACAACAATCTACTTTGGGTGATTTGGACAGTTTATCTGCTCTCAAAGAGGATTTAGAATCTGATAAATAATATTTAAGCCCCATTTATTTGGGGCTTTTTTTTGCTATGTTTGTGTCATAATGTTAGAGGAAAGAGAAATATTAAATAAAGAATTAATTGTTATCACAATTGAAAGATTATGTCATCAGTTAATTGAGGTACATAATACTTTTGATAATGCTGTTTTGATTGGGGTGCAACCAAGAGGTACTTATTTAAATAACAGAATTTTAAAAAAGTTAAAGTTAATTGTTCCTAATAGTAATATTAAATCAGGAAATGTAGATATTTCATTTTATCGTGATGATTTAATGAGAAGAGATAAACCAATTGTTCCCGAGATAATGGATATACATTTATCACTTGAAGAAAAAAATATTATATTAATTGATGATGTTTTGTTTACAGGGAGATCAATTAGATCAGCAATTGATGCTCTTATGACTTTTGGGAGACCAAAATCTGTTGAACTGTTAACTTTAATCGATAGAAGATTTAGTAGAGATTTGCCGATACAACCTAATTATGTTGGGAAAAAAATTGATGCTATGGAATCTGAAAAAATAATTGTTGAATGGGAGGAAACCACTGGAATTGATAGAGTCTTAATGAGAAAATCAAAATAATGAGTAATTTATCAGTTAATCATTTATTAGGAATAAAATATCTTAACCTATCAGATATTGAATTGATTTTTAAAACTGCAGATAATTTTAAGAAGATCATAAATCAGCCCATAAAGAAAGTCCCTTCTTTAAGAGATGTTACAATTGCAAATCTATTTTTCGAAGATTCTACGCGAACAAAATTATCATTTGAATTAGCTGAAAAAAGACTTTCAGCAGATGTAGTAAATTTTGCTTCATCTTCCTCATCAGTTAAAAAAGGGGAAACTCTTTTGGATACAGTCAATAATATATTAGCCATGAAAGTTAATATTATTGTATTGCGTCATCCTAATCCTGGAGCATCAGTTTTTCTATCTAGGAATGTAAATGCTAAGATTGTAAATGCTGGTGATGGGACTCATGAACATCCTACGCAAGCTCTCCTTGATGCTTACTCAATTAGAGAAAAATACGGCAAAGTTGAAGGTAAGAAAATTATGATTATTGGAGATATTCTACATTCAAGAGTTGCTCTATCTAATATATATTGTTTGCAAAAGCTTGGAGCAGAAGTTAAAGTTTGTGGTCCCTCTTCTTTAATGCCTAAACATTTAGATTCTTTAGGGGTATCGCATTTTTCTAATTTAAAAGACGCTTTAGATTGGTGTGATATTGCAAATGTTTTAAGAATTCAGTTAGAGAGACAAGATGTAAATTATTTTCCGTCATTAAGAGAATATGCTATGGTTTATGGTATTGACAAAGCAGTACTAAATAGTTTGAGTAAAGAGATAACTATTATGCATCCAGGACCTATAAATAGAGGGGTCGAATTAAGCTCGGATGTTGCAGATTCAAAGCATGCAATTATTCTTGATCAAGTTGAAAATGGTGTAGCAATCAGAATGGCAGTACTATTTTTATTGGCAGGAAAAATTAAAGATAATTAAGAAATGAACATTCAAGAATCAACTTTAGTATTTAAGCTTTGTGAGGATAATAATTTCTCAGATTTGAATATAACATCTGACATAAAACATTTTATTGCTGATTTACGTGGGGTAAGTATAGAGGTAGCAGCAAGTATTAGAAATAAATTCATTACATTTGACAACAGTATTTCAGACATAAAAGGATCCTTTGTAATTGTTTGTGAGTTTTCTTTTGATGATGCGCTAACAATTGTTCCAACTTTACAAGAGGCTTACGATTATATCGAAATGGAAGAAATAGAAAGACAATTAGAATTATAAACTAAAATTAATACATATGAAAAAAACATTACTTATTTTAACTTTTGTATTTGCGTCTATTTTTGCAAATGCTCAATGTACACCAGACCCCCAATTTACGGCTGCAGGAGTTTATCCTGATACTGTTACTGGACTTGCTCCAGCATATGTTGGGCAATCGTATCATCAAAATATTACAATAATTACACCTGCTGATACAGTAGTTGATGTTTTAGGAAATATGGTTCAGGTAACTATTGATAGTATTAATTTAACTTCAGTAACAGGATTGCCATCAGGGTTTTCATATACTTGTGACCCTCCTAGTTGTGGGTTTCCAGGAGGCACCTCAGAATGTGCAGAACTTTACTCTACAGTAAATCCTACAGCATCTGATATAGGATTGTATAATATTATTTTTGAAACAACATCTTATGCAAGTAATGTTCCTTTTATAGGTACAATGACTCAAGATGATATTATTGATTCTTATTATATAGAGATATCAGCTGCAACTTCTACAATTAATCAGTTTGATAATACTACATTTGAACTTCAAGCAGTATACCCAAATCCTGTTATGAATCAAGCAAAAGTTCAGTTTATTTCAGGACTGAATACAGATATTGTATTTAAGATTTATAATTTGTTAGGCGAAGAGATAGAGTCGCAATTAATTTCATCTTCTAGAGGAGTTAATACTGTTAATTTGAATACTGCATCATATTCTGATGGAATATATTTGTATTCGATAAATAATGGAAATAAGGTACTAACTAAAAGAATGGTTGTAAAGAAATAATGTCATTTAAGTTAACTATTTTAGGATGTAGCTCTGCTATTCCTACAATTAACAGACATCCGACCGCTCAATTACTTAATGTAAATGAGCGGTTTTTTTTAATAGATTGTGGAGAAGGCACTCAGGTGCAATTACGAAAATACCAATTAAATTTTCAAAGGGTTAATCATATCTTTATTAGTCATCTCCATGGTGACCATTATTTTGGGTTGATTGGTTTAATAAGTAGTATGCATCTTTTAGGAAGAAATAAAGAGTTACATATTTATGCTCATAAAGAGTTAAAAGAAATTGTTGATTTACAACTAGATTCATCTAATACAGAGCTTAACTATCCTTTGTTTTTTCATTCTTTACCTGAAGATAATGAAACTATTATTCTAGAAAATGATAATATTAAAGTTTCAAATTTATTGTTAGATCATTCAATTAAATGCTCAGGTTTTTTATTTGAGGAAAAGAAAAGTATGCGAAAGATAATTAAAACTCAAATAGAAAAATATAATGTTCCTTTTGACAAACTAAATAGTTTGCAAAATGGTGCTGATTGGATTAATCAACAAGGGGATGTTATTTTTAATGATGTTTTAACTACGAAAAACTCATTGCCAAATAAGTATGCTTTTTGTTCAGATACTAGGTATAATGAATGCTTAATTGAAAAAATTAAAGCGGTGGATTTATTGTATCATGAAACAACTTTTATGTCAGAGTTAGAAGATAGAGCGGAGCAAACAGGACATTCTACTACTTTGCAGGCTGCTACAATAGCAAAGAAAGCAAAAGTTAAAAAATTGCTTATTGGGCATTATTCTCAGAGATATAAAAACTTAGACGTGTTATTAGATGAGACTAAAAGCTCATTTTCTAATACTTACTTATCTTCTCCTGGATTAGAAGTTGATTTTAAAGAGATTTAGAGTTGATTTTTATTGGTATCTTTGCTTTATTAATGTCTCTATGAAACGAATATTGATAATTATATTTCTCTTAAGTCCTTTTTTGGGTAGATCTCAGATGATTTCTTCACCTGTACAACTTGACCTTAATTGTTATCATGATGGGGCAATTTTTTTGAATATTATGCCGGCTTCTCAAGTTGATTGGTATTTTGAGGATGATTCATTAGGTTGGATAGATGCCGATACAATGCTCAATATTCAATTCTCAAATAATTTAGACACATTAATTGCTCAACAGTGTGGTAATTATAAAGTTGTAGTTGCTGGAGATACTGCGGAGATATTTGTGAATTGCCCATTAGGATCTAGGGGAGCTCATCTTAATGTCCAATGTTTTGGAGATTCAACAGGCATGTTAAAGAGAGTTGCTCATTCAGGATCTCCTCCTTATTTTTATAAATGGTTTAAGGATGGGGTTCTATATTCATCTGGAGATAATGATACCTTATTTGAGAATCTTGAGATTGGTTCTTATAAGATAGTTTTTACTGATTCGATAGGTTGTTCTGATTCTATATTAGCTAATGTTGTTTCTCCGTCATTATTAATTATTGATACCATTTTTACGATTGATATTAATTGCAGAGGTATAAATTCTGGCAGTGTTTCTTGTTCTGTTTATGGAGGTAGACAGTATACAGTTGCTGAAGAGTATGATTATTATGTAATTAATTTAAATTCAAATGATACAGTTTCTTGGCTGACACGAGATAGTATATCTTCCAATATCTCTTCAACAGGAATCCCATATCAGATTACTTTTGATAGTCTATTTGCTGGAGAGTATATTCTTTCTGTTGTAGATTCTTTTGATTGCATATTAGATACGATATTTGAAATTAAAGAACCAGAGGATTATATAACCTTTGGTTCTACAACAGATATATTGATTTGCGAATCTGATTCTGGCTATTTAAAAATTGATGGTGTTGTAGGAGATAGTGTTTTAGGAAGTGATAATATTGCTTTTGGATTTGCATATGATATAATAAATGGGATTCATCTTGATTCAATTTATGCTTCTTCAGGTTGGTATGATATATATGTTTATGATTCAACATACTTTTGTCTTGATACTGTCCCAATTAGATGTGAGGCTCTATATGAAATTGAAGTTTTTGAAAATATTACTTCTGTTTTATGTTTTGGAGACCAATCGGGGAGTGTGATAATTGATTCTATTATTGGAGGGAATACTCCTTATGATGTGCAGTGGGGAGGTGTTAATAATGCAGCACTTTTTGCAGGTACATATTCAGTTCATTTTGTAGATGCTATATTTTGTTTGCATACTGAAACATATGTTATTTCTCAAGGAGATCAGATCAACCCAAATGAAGTTTTGTATCATCCTTTTTGTAATGGAGATGTTAATGGAAGTATTTCTATAGATATCACAGGAGGTACAGGTCAGCCAAGCTATTATTGGTTAAATGGGAGTACAGCTGATTCTTTGTATGGGTTAGCTGATGGTATTTATACTTTAATTGTTACTGATTCAGTAGGGTGTAGTGACACTTCTTATTTTTCTTTACAAAGCCCACAATTACTTGAGGTTGATTTAATTGTTTCGGATTCAATTCTTCCTTGTTTTGAAGCTTTAACTGGAATTAATGCTATGATTTCTGGAGGCACTGTTCCATATTCAATTAATTGGGGTGATGGGGATACAAATCAGCAAAGAATTATAGGTGCTGGATATTATGAGATTGAAATTACAGATACAAATGGTTGTTCTTCAAGTGATAGTATTGTGATTACAGGGCCTGATTCATTAGCAATTGAAATAGAATTAATTGCTGAAATAAGCTGTACTGAAGGAGCTACTGTTACTATTACTGTTAGTGGAGGAGCGCCATTTCCAGTAGGAGCTTCCTACACTTATTTATGGTCTGGGCCTAATAATTTTAGCGCAACAACCTCTACAATTGATTCTTTATCTCCAGGGACATATATTGTTTTTGTAAGTGATACATGTGGATTCATCTCTGACACAATACATCTAAATAATTATGAGCTGAATACAGTAGTGCATTATGATACTTTAACTCATATTGCTGAGGTAGAAATAGTGAGTACAACATCATTAGGCCCTTTTGGGCATGAGTGGTTAGATACGCTTTATTCTCATTTAAGATTTCCATCATATGATTCGATTTCGCCTTTTTTATGTGGAGGCTATGAATATTTTGTTACTACAATTGACTCATCAAATAATTGTAGCGTTACTAATATGGTGGAAGTTCCTACTGATACTATTCCCTTAGGTATTGTTGATCTTACTACAACTACAGTAGACACAGTTAATCTTGCTAATCTTTGGGGCTCCCCCCCTTATGAATATTTATGGAACGATTCTTTATGGTCAACTACTTTTTACGGATATCCTTGTCCAAGTAAAGACTCTAGTTGGGTTGATATAAAAGACAATAATGATTGCAAGCTACCACGATATAAGTTTTTAATTGATGAGATTATTATTACATTGGATCCTGCATCTGAAATTCTTGAATGTGATATAGAAAATTTAGATATTGATTTAACAGCTTCAGCAACTGGTGGCACTGGCACTTATTCTTTTGAATGGTGGAATGGTTCTATAGAAAATCCAATTAATTTAGGAATGAGCCCTGGAAATTTTAGTGTAACTGTTACTGATGCCAATGGTTGTAAAACAGACACATCTTTTGTGATCGCTACTATAACATCTGAATGTGTTCCTAATGTATTTACACCAAATTCTGATGGCACAAATGATACTTGGAGTCTAGAAGATACGTTTTTATATGAAGATAGTAAAGTGAGAATTTATGGTAGATTTGGAAAATTACTTTTCCAGTCGGTTGGTTATCATGATAAATGGGATGGAACTAATGAGAAAGGTAATGATGTCCCTGATGGTGTTTATTTTTATGTTATTGAAATTGGTCATGGCTTTGACAAGATTACTGGCACGGTTACAATTCTGCGATAAGTTTTTTTATCTCTATTGCTTGATGTGGTTTGAACCACTTTATCTCTTTATCTTTTCTAAACCAAGTTAGTTGTCTTTTAGCAAATCTTCTTGTATTTTGTTTTATATTTTCAACTGCTTTTTGCAATGTACATTCATTATTTAAAAATGCAAATATTTCTTTGTACCCAACTGTTTGTAAGGAATTTATGCCCTGAAAATTTAATAGAGAATTTACTTCTTCAAGTAATCCGTCTCCCATCATTATATCAACTCGTTTATTAATGCGCTCATATAATATATTTCTTTCAATATTTAACCCAATTTTGATTATCTCAAATGGCCGTACTTTTATTTTATTTGATTTAAATGATGAGAGTTTTTTCCCTGTTTCTTGAAATACTTCTAGTGCTCTTAATAATCTTTGAGGGTTATTAGTGTCATAATTTGAATATAGCTCAGGATCAATCATTTTTACTTTTTTTTGAAGCCAATCTAATCCTTTATTGTGATATTTAAAAGTTACTTCTTCTCTTATTTGCTTTGGAATTTTTGGAATTTTATCAAAGCCCTTACAAATTGCATCTACATACAATCCTGAACCACCAACAACAATAATTGTATCATTAGTTTGATGTAATTCTTTAATTATCTTGATTGCATCAATTTCAAATTGTCCGGCATTATAGTCATCTTTTACGCTTAAATTATGAATAAAATGATGTTTTACTTCAGAGAGTTCTTTTTTGCTTGGAGGTGCAGATCCAATTTTAAGTTCTTTATAAAATTGTCTTGAATCGCATGATATAATTTCGGTGTTAAGTGTTTTAGCAAGTTCAATACTTAATCCAGTTTTCCCTATTGCGGTAGGGCCAACAATAAATATGACTTTTTTAGTATTCAGGTTCATTGAATTTATCAAAATTCTCAAAAGCATCATCAAAAGGATCAAATTCTTTTTTTGTTTCAAAAACAATTTCAGGAGCTTCTTTCGGCATCTTTCCAATACTATTAGTTACATCAATTGTTTTAGATTTATTTTTAGTTTCTTTTGAATAAGAGATAAGAAATCTCCACATTTTTAAGAAATCATAAACATATATTAGTTGGCTATCAATATTTGGAAAAACAGATGCTATTGTTATCTCACTCATATCAAGCATTGAATTGTCTTTTTCATCTATTTTGAAAAGTGGAATTTCTTGTAAAAGCTCAAATTGTTCATTAGTCATATAAAATGACGCCATTTCATTTTTATCTAATTCTAGTGCGTCAATAATTATATAATGTAAGTCTTTTAATGATTTTTCAGAAGGAATTTCTATATCTCTAATGACATTAGTTGTGTGTTCTAAATGTATTTTAATTACATGTTTCATATAACAGGATGTAAGTTTAATGTTTTAGCTTTTTTAACAATAAATTTAAGGGCTTCTGCTTTATTATTTTTTATCTTTCCATCAAGAATGGCATCTTTAATAGCATTTTTGAGAATACCAATTTCTTTTCCTGCATGAATATTAAATAGTTTCATGATTTCTAACCCATTGATAGGAGGCTGAAAGTTTCTAATATGATCTTTTTTTTCTACTTCTTTTAATTTCTTTCTGACAAGAAGAAAATTATTTAAGTATTTCTTCACTTTATTAGGATTCTTAGAAGTAATATCAGCATCACATAAAGTCATTAAGTCTTCTATATCATTTCCAGCATCAAAAAGCAATCTTCTAATTGCTGAGTCAGTAACAATATCTTTTGCAAGAACGATTGGTCTTAAATGCAGCGTAACAAGCTTTTTAACATAACGCATTTTTTCATTTAAGGGTAGTTTTAGTTTTTTAAAGATTCCTGGAACCATTTTTCCACCAATAAATTCATGCGTATGGAAAGTCCATCCATGACCTTTTTCATACTTTTTAGTTTGGGGTTTTGCAATATCGTGCAAAATAGCAGCCCACCTTAACCATAAGTTATTTGTGTTTTTACTAATATTGTCTAAAACTTCAATGGTGTGATAAAAGTTATCTTTATGTTCATGTTCTCCAATAGCATCGATTCCTTGTAGTTTTACAAATTCAGGGAAAAATTGGTGTAATAGCTTAGTATTAAATAGCATCTTAAACCCCTTAGAAGGAGTGGGGGATAAAATAATTTTATTTAGTTCTTCAGTTATTCTTTCTTGTGAGATTATTGATAATCGTTTTGCATTTCTATTGATTGCTTGATAAGTATTTTGATCAATTTCAAAATTTAATTGTGTTGCAAAGCGTACTGCTCTCATCATCCTTAATGGGTCATCACTATAAGTTATATCAGCATTTAGAGGAGTCTTAATGAGTTTATTTGCTAAATCTTCTTTTCCATTAAAAGGATCAATTAATAAACCATAATTTTCTTGGTTCAGCTGGATTGACATGGCGTTAATAGTAAAATCTCTTCTGTTTTGATCATCTTTCAGAGTGCCATCTTCAACTATAGGCTTTCTGCTCTCTGATCGGTATGATTCTTTTCTAGCTCCTACAAATTCATAGTTCTCGTTATTATATTGAATCATTGCAGTCCCAAAATTCTTAAATACTTTAAATGTTGCTTCCTCTCCAAGTTTTATTACTATTTTTTTAGCTAACTTTATTCCGTCCCCAATACAAACAAAATCAATGTCAGTTTTATCTTGTTGACGATTTAGTAATAAATCACGAACCCATCCACCCACAACATAAGTTGGATAATTCAATTCATCACTAACGATTTGAATTGTTTTAAAAATAGGATTTTTTAAAGCTTCAGAATAATTCACTATCTTATTTTTGTAATACTTCCGTCTTCATTTATCATTAAGATAGCAGAAGGGGTAGACATTAATTCATCATGGCGCAAATTTACGATATAATCAACATTTTTTTTTATTTCTTCAGAAATTTCTGAAAATTGTGTTGGATTGTTTACTCCACTAATATTGGCAGAGGTAGATACAATTGCTTTTCCGAAATATTGGATAAGTTGTTGGCAAAAATTATCTTGTACAATGCGTATGGCTGCTGAACCATTTTTTGATAATAGTTTCTTGCTTAATCCTATAGCTGAAGGGTAAATAACAGTAGTTGGACTTGAGGTAATATCTAAATTAGGGATATTTCCTGTAATATTTTTTAGTTGTTTCTTATTAGCAACCAATGAAATAAATGCTTTATTTTCTACTCTCTTTTTGATTTTATAAATCTTTGCAATGGCATTTTCATTTGTAGCATCACAGCCAATACCCCATATTGTGTCTGTAGGATAGAGAATTATATCTCCATTTACTAAAACTTCTAGAGCTTTATTTATTTCTTTTTGCATTTCGATATTCTTGAAGATAATTATAACGCATTTTTACTGCTTTTGCTTGATATGATGATATAATAAAACCTATATAGCCATCAAGTATTCCAAGTTGAATAATATAATGTTTAAAGAATCTGACTAAAGGTTTAATAATAGTATGATAAGCATTAATTTTTTTTACTTTCTTATCGTAATCTTTGGCTTGCCACTTAGCATATCTTTCCAATTTCTGTAGGTAGATTTTTTTACTAATAAAGGTGTTGTGAATTAGTTTATTTTTCAATATTCCAATTTGTCCATTACTTATTATCTCGGCATGAACATGTTTATCTTCATATTTACATTCATCTCGTTTAAACAAACGAATAACTTTGTCTCCCTGCCAGCCACTAAATTTCACCTTCTTTCCCATAAAATAATTCTGCCGCTTAATCCAGAACCCACTTATTGTTGTGTTGGAATTAATTATCTCAATTACTTCTTTTTTTAATTTAGGAGTCACTCTCTCATCAGCATCTAATAGAAGAATCCATTTGTGTTTCGCTTGAGGGATTGCCCAGTTTTTTTGTGATGCAGAATTTTCATATTCTCTTTGTAAGATAGTATCAGCAAGTGGAGTGGCTAGTTCTACTGTTTTATCCTTACTGAACGAATCCACAACTATTAACTCATCAGCAAAATCAACTGATTTTATAGCAGCAACAATGTTATGTTCTTCATTTCTTGTAGGGATAATAGTAGTTAGTTTTGCCATTTATAAATTAGTGTAAACTTGCATTAAGTTAGCTGCAATTTTATTGTCTGTAAAGTTTTGTGCATACTCAAACCCTTTTTTTATCATATTATTCTGTAATTCAGCAGAATTTTGTATTTCAATGATTGCTTCTTTCATATCTACAACCGATAAAGGGTCAATGTATTTTGAATGAGGTCCTCCTGCTTCACAAAAGCACCCTTCTTTTGAAGTGATAACAGGAATTTTAGAAAATAATGCTTCTAAAATAGGAATTCCAAATCCTTCAAAAATTGAAGGATAGATCATGATTCCTGCCGATTGATAAATAACAGCCATTTCTTCAAGTGAGAGTTCACTGAAAAACATTACTCTATCAGCGAGTTTGTTTTCAGCAATAAATTTCAGGCACTTTATTTTATAAGATCTTCCATTACCAATAACAACTAGCTTTTGTTCGGGAAGTTCTTTAAGCATTTGTAAAAGTGTAAGTAAGTTTTTGCGTTCTTCAATCGTGCTCACATATAATAAATAATCTTTTGGGAGATTGTATTTTGTGATTGTGGGTTGTTTTTTATGCTTAGGGACTTTACTTTGAAATATTGTATTACATCCTTGATACACTACTGTAATTTTTTCTTCTGGAATAAAAAAGAAATCAATAATATCTTTTTTTGTCTGTTCACTTACTGCAATAATTTTATCGGCTCTTTTGCAGGCTGATTTAAATTTTTTGTAATAAATTTTGCTATCAATATCTTTAAAAAGATGAGGGTAGCGAATAAAAATAAGATCATGAATGGTTACTATCGTTTTTATAGAAGTTTTCTCTATTCCAAGAGGCAACTCATTACTTAATCCATGATATATATCAATCTTATTAGTACATAAATCTTTAACAATACTTTTACTTCTCCAATATACTTTTAAGGCTCTATCAAGTAAAGATTTTGGTGTGCGGATAACAGTATTTTCTCTATCAGCAATAAAATCTATTCTAGGATTGTGATTGTTTTTAGGCGTATAAAGAAAATATTTATTATTAGGGAAATAATGCGATAAAACTCGAATAGCATCACGAGAATAGTTGCCTAAACCAGTATTATTTGAGAAAGCTCTTTTTGCATCAAATCCTATTCTCATTATACAGCTACATTATAATCCCTAAGCGCATTATTCAATGATGTTTTTTTATCTGTGCTTTCTTTTCTTTTTCCAATAATAAGGGCACATGGCACCCCATAACTTCCTGCTGGGAATTTTTTATCATAAGTTCCTGGAATAACAACTGAATGAGAAGGAACAATTCCTTTATATTCAATAGGAACTGTTCCACTGACATCAATAATTTTGGTAGAAGCCGTAAGCACTACATTTGCTCCAAGTACAGCCTCTTTTTCTATTTTGACTCCTTCAACTACTATCGATCGAGATCCGATAAAAGTATCATCTTCTATAATAACAGGAGATGCTTGTATGGGTTCTAAAACTCCACCAATACCAACTCCACCAGAAAGATGTACATTTTTCCCAATTTGAGCGCATGACCCAACAGTTGCCCACGTGTCTATCATTGTTCCACTATCTACATAAGCTCCTATATTTACATAGGATGGCATCATTATAACACCAGGAGCTAAGTAGGCTCCATATCGTGCTACTGCATGAGGCACAACACGAACACCAAGCTTGGCATAATCATTTTTTAGTTTCATTTTGTCATGAAATTCTAAAGGTCCCATCTCTATGGTTTCCATTTTACAAATAGGAAAGTAGAGGATAACTGCTTTTTTTGCCCAGTCATTTACTTGCCAACCATTTTTGGTTGGGTCAGCTATGCGTAATTTTCCTTTATCTATTGCTTCAATAGTTGCATTGATGCACTCTAGTGTTTTGCTTTCTTGTAAAAGTTTTCGGTTTTTCCAAGCACTTTCAATTATTTGTTTCCACTCATTCATAAGGCAAATATACTAATAGTTGTTAGGTTTTCGCATATGATTAACTTTACTCAATAATAAGTTTCTGGATACTGTTATTTAATTCAACTATATAAATTCCTGTAGATAAAATGGAAGTGTTAATTATCAATTCATTTTCTTTTTTGATCGTAGTGAAAACAAGAGCCCCTAATAAGTTATATATTTGAACTATTCCATTGTCGTTTGAACTAATTATACAGCTTCTTTTTGTAGGGTTAGGGAAGATGTTAAAGTCTGAATCTTTGCTGTTCGAAACATTAATAATTACTGTAGTTGTATCGGTAAGTAAAGAGTCGCTACTAAAATATGCAATTCCACCAGAGAGGTTTCCGATAATCATATCCGCTTGGTTGTCATTATTAATGTCAGCAATTGCTATTGCAGATTTTCCCCCATCCCAAAGAGTAGCTGCTGTGCTATTTACCGCTGTAAATTGTCCAGTAAGGTTATTGTCAATATTTGTAAATTGATAGATTGAACCACTAAAACTTCCAACAAAAAGTTGATATACGCCACTACTATCATAAAGCGTAGGATTACTAAAACCTGTACTGATAAAGGATTGATCAACATCAATTCCACCCCAATTTGCAATAATAGTGTCAAAAATCGCATTGCTTATTGAACCGGAATTAGGCAGAAAATTGATTGTCCCATCTTGCTCCCCAATAATTAAATCAGTTAACCCATCTCGATTTACATCAATTAGCTGCGGTTGTGCAAATTGTCCTACATCAATATTTTGATAATTAGGAGCAGAGAGTTGAAAGTTTCCGCCCCCAGTATTGATAAATAAATGCAATTTCCCATCAGCATCACCAACAATTAAATCTTTATTATTATCACCATCTAAATCTCCAAAAGTTGGACTTAAATTAAGTGCTGGAATATTTAAGTTTGTATTTAAATTTGTTGTAGATAAATTCATCCAATCTCGATTAATTAAGTTATATGCTGGCACAGAGTCATTTCCAGTATTCTCAAAAAGGGCTAATGAAGAAATAGGGTTGTTATTAGGATTGTGATAACCATAATTTCCTACAATTAGATCTTGCAACCCATCATTATTATAATCATAGAAAGTAGGAAGGGCTGAAGTTCCAAGTTCCACCATATCTATTTGCAAAAAATCCTTTTGGGAAAAATTAAAATCTGGCAAAGTGTTTTGCCCAGTATTTTTATAAACCCAACAGCTTTCAAAATTTTCCGAATTATTTTCGCTATTAGTTGTAACTATTAAATCATTAATGCTATCATTCGTGACATCAAGATAATATATTGCAGGATAAGTATGCATTTCTGCTGCAATAGTATTATTATGATTTTGTGGAAAAACAGAATCTACAGCTATTATAATTGCATTTTGGTTGTCCCCTCCATTTATTAAAAGGTTAAGGTTGTTATAGCTGATATCTCCAAGCACTAAATCTTTGTCATTATCATTATCAATATCGATAGCAAGAAGGGTGGATCCAGCATGTTTTTGTTTTGTATTTGATGTATTGTTAGGTGTAATTTGTGGACATTGGCAATTCGGGCAATTTAGTATGTAAGAATTTAGTCCTTCATAAAAAAGTCCCCAACAGCTTTCTGAAAATTCAAAAGCCAAGGAGTCACAAGTTCCATAAAGTTCCATTGATAGGTTTTTGTGATACTCAACAAAACCGCCTAAAATTGAGAATGTAAGCACATCTAAGTCCCCATCATAATCAACATCAGTAATTGCAGGGATGTCAACTGGGCTAATATAGATATTTAAATTATTTATACCATAATCACTTAGTACTAATGAAGTAACTTGAGAGAATTCGAGTTCAGTATTTGAGGTGTTTAAGTAAACGGCCATACCTCCTGATGAGTAAGTGAAAATATCATTTTTGCCATCACAATTATAGTCTGTCAAAAGTGCCCAGTCATGCATAGCTGGGAAGTTGTTTCTATACTTTGGTGCGTAAATAAAAGTTCCGTTAACATTAATGAATGGACTTAATTTATTGCCTGATTTATCAAAAACTACAATATCCATTATTCCATCTAGATTCAAATCTACATTTGAAAATTGCCCTGCATTTATGCCTCCAGAAAGTGCAGATGCAAATTGGACTCCATTTTCTTCAATAGACAATGAAGTATCTCTATTTAAAATCATTTGTGAAAATGCTAATTGCGTAAGAATAAGCATTTCAACTAAGATGGTGAGTAATGATTTCATTGGAATAAATTTATACAAAATACGGCATTATTTTTGTAAGGGAAAAATCTTATAGAATTTAATCTTATTTAATCAGAGCAACTTTCTTATTTAGTAATTGTATTATTTGCTTTATAGTTCTATATTTGCCGACTTTTAAAAAACGAGAAAAAATCAAAGATTATGCAAAACAGAAATTTTATTAAAGTTTTTGCAATCCTATTTGCAATTGTTAGTTTATACCAACTATCATTTACTTGGGTTGCTGGTGGAGTAGAAGATGATGCAGTAGCTTATGCTAGCGCATATCCTACTGAGCAGCAAGAGGCAAAAGAAAAATTTTATCTGGATTCAGTAAACTCTGAGCCAGTATATGACATCTTTTTAACTGAATATTCTTATGCTGATTGTAAGTCAAGAGAATTAAATCTTGGACTTGACCTTAAAGGAGGAATGAATGTTACTTTGGAAGTAATGGTTATTGATGTGGTAAAAGCATTATCAAATAATAGTAAGGATTCTATTTTTAATACAGCCCTTTCAAATACTTTAAATGCACAAAAAAATAGTCAAGATGATTTTGTTACCTTATTTGGTCTAGAGTATGAAAAGCTTTCTCCAAATAATGGGTTAGCAGTTATTTTTACTTCACAATTAAAGGATAAGGTTAAGATTAATGCTACTAATAATGAGGTTCTGGCTGTTTTAGCTAATGAGGTTGAAGATGCGATTTCTCGTTCGTTTAATATTTTAAGAAGCAGAATTGATCGTTTTGGAGTAACACAGCCAAACATTCAAAGGCTAGAGACTGCTGGGAGAATTCTTGTTGAACTTCCTGGGATTAAAGAACCTGAAAGAGCAAGAAAATTATTACAATCTACTGCTCAGCTAGAATTTTGGGAAACCTATGAGTATACTGAATTATTGCAAGCATTTGAATCAACTAATACTTATTTAAGAAGTATTCAAGCTCGAACTGAAGAAACTGAAGAGGTCGTGGAGAATAAAGATGCTGAAATTAAGGAAATAGTTGAGGAAGCTACTGAGGGTGCTGAAGAATCAACTTTGTTGGCTGATATGCTAGTAGATGATGATTCTTTATTTACTGATTCAGCAAGTGAAAGTTTGTCATTTGAAGAATTTGCTGCTGAGAATCCTTTATATGCGGTACTTTACCCTAATGTTGATCAACAAAATCAATTAAGAGAAGGACCTGTTGTTGGTTTTTGTGCAGTAAAAGATACTGCTCAAGTAAATGCATACTTAAATGATAAAGCGGTAATAAAATTATTTCCAGTAGATGTAGTATTTTCTTATACTGTTAAGCCGTATGATCCTGATGGAAAGTTTGTTCAATTAGTAGCTTTAAAATCTAATAGGGGAGGGAAAGCGGCTATGGAGGGGGATGTTGTAACTGATGCAAATGAGACATTTGGACAATTTAGTTCAACTGCTGAGGTCTCAATGGCAATGAATGCTGAAGGAGCAAGACAATGGAAAAGATTAACTGCTGATAATATTGGTAAATCTGTGGCTATTGTATTGGATGGTTATGTTTATTCATACCCAACTGTTCAAGCTGAGATTGCTGGTGGAAGATCATCTATTACAGGTAATTTTACTTTGGATGAAGCAAAGGATTTAGCTAATATTCTAAAGTCAGGTAAGTTGCCAGCACCTGCTCGTATTATTGAAGAAGCAATTGTAGGCCCTTCACTAGGAAAGGAGGCTATTAATTCAGGGATGTCCTCATTTATTTTTGCTCTTATTTTAGTATTAATCTATATAGCATTTTATTATGGTGGTGCAGGATTAGCTGCTAATATTGCTCTTTTAGTTAATATATTTTTCATTTTCGGAGTGTTATCATCACTAAGTGCAGTTCTTACATTGCCTGGCATTGCGGGGATTATTCTTACTATTGGTATGTCGATAGATGCCAATGTACTTATTTATGAGCGTATTCGTGAAGAAATAAAAAATGGGAAGGGATTAAAATTAGCAATTACTGATGGTTATAATAGTGCTTATAGTTCAATTATTGATGCCAATGTTACTACATTGTTAACTGGTATTATTCTTTATACTTTTGGTACAGGGCCCATTAAAGGTTTTGCAACTACACTTGTTATTGGTATTCTAACTTCTTTATTTGCGGCAATATTTATTACTCGCTTAATTATTTCAGCAAGATTAATTAAAGGAAAAACTATTTCTTTTGCAACTAAAATGACTGACGGAGCATTTAAAAATATCAATATTAATTTTATTGGAAACAGAAAGATATTCTACGTTTTATCATGTGTTGTTATTTTATTAGGAGTTGGTTCGTTAGTTACGAAGGGGCTACATTTAGGAGTTGATTTTGCAGGTGGGAGGACTTATGTTGTTAGGTTTGATGAGACTGTAGACAATGAAGCTTTAAGGTCAGATTTATCAGCTGTATTTATTGATGAAGATGGATTGAATTATTCTCCACAAGTAAAAACTTTTGGTCAGGATAATCAAGTTAAAATCACTACTTCATTTATGATTGAGAGTAACGAAATTACTACTGATGAAATAGTGGAATCAAGATTAGCAGAAGGCTTGGCAACTACTGGTTTTAAGTATGAAATTATGAGTTCACAAAAAGTAGGTCCTACTATTGCTGATGATATTAAAGATGCGGCCTTATGGTCAGTTATTTTTTCTTTAATAGTAATTTTCTTATATATCTTAGTAAGGTTTAGAAAATGGCAATTTAGTTTAGGTGCTGTTATTGCAGCATTCCATGATGTGCTGATTGTACTTTCTGTTTTTTCTATCTTCTACGGTCTTTTACCTTTCTCTTTAGAGATTGATCAAGCATTTATTGCTGCTATACTTACTATTATTGGGTATTCATTAAATGATACTGTTGTTGTATTTGATCGTGTGAGAGAGTATTTATATAATAATAAAAAGAAAGGTGTACATGATATTATGAATGGCGCATTGAATTCAACACTTAGTAGAACAATCAATACATCTTTAACTACTTTTTTTGTATTATTGGTCATCTTTATATTTGGAGGTGAAGTAATTAGAGGGTTTATGTTTGCATTAATGATTGGGGTTGTAGTTGGGACCTACTCTTCATTATTTATAGCATCTCCTATTATGCTAGATACAATGAAAAAAGAAAACTAATCTAATTGGTGTATAACTTTAATTAAAAAACCCTTTCATTGACAGGGTTTTTTTATTTTTGCTCTATGTTATTATTTATAGGAGGACCTGAGGTTGTAGTAATATTACTTTTTGTTGTAATGTTTTTTGGCTCAAAGAAAATACCAGAACTTGCTAAAGGGCTCGGTAAAGCAATGCGAGAGGTAAAAGATGCTTCCAATGAGATTAAAAAAGAAATCCGTGATAGTGGAAATCCTATCAAAGATGATTTTGATGTAAAGAAATAATGAGCCCTTTAATTCTTTTATTATTAGGGTTTATTTTATTGTTTTTTGGTGGTGAGCTTTTAGTTAGAGGGGCTGTTTCTTTGGCTTTAAAAATCAAAATATCTACCTTGGTTGTAGGGATGACAGTTGTTTCTTTTGCTACTTCGGCACCAGAATTATTTGTAAGTCTTCATGCTATTTTTGAGGGCAGTAGTAATATTGCTTTGGGTAATGCCATAGGATCTAATATTGCAAATATTACTTTAGTTCTTGGAGTTACTGCTATTATTTTTAGAGTTAAAATTTCAAAACAGACTTTATCGTTAAATTACCCTATGATGCTTGGCGCTTCTTTTCTTCTTGGAGGGGTATTGTATTTTTTTAAAGGCATCCCAGTTGGTATTGGATTTTTATTTGTGGTGGTGCTTCTTTTTTTTGTATGGTTCTTGATAGTAACTTCTCGAAAAGAGCGCTTGCAAGCTGAAATTAAGCAAGATGAACTTTTAGAATTAGCTGCACATGATACTTTATTAAAGAGTATAGTGTTTTTAATATTAGGTGTAGTGTTGTTAAAATATGGGGCTGATTCTTTGGTATATTCTGCTAAAATTTTGGCTAAGAATTTTGGTATTTCTGATAGAATTATTGCTGTAACTGTTGTCGCAATTGGGACAAGTATTCCAGAATTAGCTACTTCAATTATTGCAGCATTAAGAAAGGAAGATAATTTAGCTATTGGAAATTTAATTGGGTCAAATATTTTTAATATTCTGGCAGTATTAGGTATTACTGCCGCGATTAAAGAAATCAATATTGATGATTACGCTATTTTTTCTTTTGATTACTTCTGGATGATGGTTATTACATTAACATTAGGGTTATTTATTTACCTGCTTTCAAAAAACCAAATTTCTAGAAAAGAGGGTGTTTTGTTAGTATTGCTTTATATATCTTATATGTATCAAAATTTATCTATAGTTATTTAACAATTTGTTGATAAATCAGTATTACCTGTTAGCTTTTGTGATTGTTTAGCTGCATCCTTTTCGCTTATATTTGCATCTATAATATTAATTTCTAACTTCTAAATATAATTATATGAAAACTAAATTAGAATACATCTGGTTAGATGGTTATTCCCCAACTCAAAACATGAGAAGTAAAACTAAAGTTGTTGAAGATTTTGATGGCACTATTGAATCTTGTCCTATTTGGGCTTTTGATGGGAGTTCAACAAAACAAGCTGAAGGTAATTCGTCAGATTGTTTATTAAAGCCAGTTGCTATTTTTTCTGACCCTAATAGGATAAATGGATATTTAGTCATGACAGAAGTGTTAAATGCGGATGGGACTCCACATGAATCAAATGCTAGATCACAAATACAAGATGATGATAATGACTTTTGGTTTGGTTTTGAACAAGAATATTTTATTATGGATGTTGAGACTCAGCTTCCTTTAGGGTTTCCTTTAGGTGGATATCCAGGACCGCAAGGAATGTATTATTGTTCAGTTGGAGGTAAAAACACTCATGGCAGAGCTTTTGTAGAAGAGCATGCAGATATATGTATTGAGGCTGGTATTAATTTTGAAGGCATTAATCAGGAAGTTGCTTGTGGCCAATGGGAATTTCAATTATTTGCAAAAGGAGCAAAAAAAGCAGGTGATGAACTTTGGGTTGCAAGATATTTATTAGATAGATTAACAGAAGATTATGGATACTATATTGAGTATCATCCAAAGCCAATTAAAGGAGATTGGAATGGTTCCGGTATGCATGCTAATTTTTCTAATTCGACCTTGAGAGATTGTGGTTCTCAAAAAACTTATGAGAAAATTTGCGAAGCTTTCCGTCCTGTTACTAAAGAGCATATTGAAGTATATGGTGCTGATAATGAGCAGCGCTTAACGGGGCTTCATGAGACGGCATCAATTCATGATTTCAGTTATGGAATTTCTGATAGAGGCGCTTCCATTAGAATACCTATTATCACTGTTGAGAAAGGATGGAAGGGATGGCTAGAAGATAGAAGGCCGGCATCTAATGGTGACCCGTATAAAATAGCTGGAAGAATTATTGAAACTGTTAAGTCCACTAAGTTGTAATTATGTTAACAATCAGCTTGTTATAATTCTATTTTTCTATTTTTACTAAGTTTATAAATTATTGCCTATTTTAGCCCGAATAATAAAAATCTTAAAATGAAAAAGTCATTACGGTTATTAGTTATCTTTATTTTCTTGTTTTCGGCTTCACACTTTGAAGTGTCCGCACAAAAGAAAAGTAGAAAAATGCAAAAAGCTGATGCCGCTTTTAATCTAGAGAAGTATGCAAAAGCAGCAGAGTTATATAAAAAAGCTTATAAGAATACTAAGAATAGAGCTGTAAAAGCAGAGATTATTTTCAAGCAAGCTGAGTGTTATAGAATGTCAGGTAAAACTAAGCGGGCCGAGAGTTATTATAAAAGAGCTATTAAAGCAAAATATCCAGATGTTATTGTTTATTTAAGGTATGCTGATATATTAAGAATGCTGGGGAATTTTGATGAGGCAGTTGCTCAGTATACAAAATATTTGCAACTTAATCCAACTGATGTTAGAGGTGAGATGGGCTTGAAATCTTGTGATTTTGCTTTAAAATGGAAAGATGTGCCCACAAGATATAAAGTAGATTTAATGCCTCTTGTTAATTCTAGATTTAGTGATTTTTCTCCAGCATTTGGTAATGGAGATTATTCTGAGCTGTATTTTATATCTTCTAGAGAAGAGGGCATTACAAATAAAAAAGACGGCAGAACTGGGGAATCTTTCTCAGATGTTTGGTTTTCAAAGATAAATAAGAAAGGAGTATGGAGCAGACCAGTTGTTATGGCTGAGCCAATTAATACAGAAGGGAATGAGGGCCCTATTTATGTAAATAAAAGAGGTACTGTTATGTATCTTACTCAGTGTAAGGTTGAAAAGAAAAAAGATCTTGGTTGTGGTATTTATGTTTCTGAACGTAAGGGAAAGCTTTGGGGTGCAACTCAATTACTACAATTAAAAGTGGATGATAAAACGATTGTTGGTCATCCTGCTTTAAATGAAGATGAAACAATTTTAATATTTTCATCTGATTTATTTGGGGGTTATGGAGGTAAGGATTTATGGATTTCGGTTAAAGAGAAACGTAATAGATGGAGCGATCCTATAAACTTAGGCCCACTTGTAAATACTCCTGGAGATGAGATGTTTCCTTTTTTGGCTTCTGATGACATAATATATTTTGCGTCTAATGGGCATGTTGGTATGGGAGGCTTTGATATTTATAAAACATCACAAAATGAAAATGGGGCATATATTTTACCGGTTAATTTAAAATCACCTGTTAACTCTTCAGCTGATGATTTCGGCATGATTATTGAAAATGGGGGAGAGAGAGGTTATTTAACATCAAATAGGCCAGGAGGGAAAGGAGGGGATGATATCTATCAATTTGAATTGCCAGCCCTTAAGGTTTCTGTTCAAGGTGTTGTAACAGATTCAGAAACCGGGGCAATTATGACGGGTGTAAAAGTTCAGTTAGTTGGAAGTGATGGAACGGCTAATGAAGTTGCAACTGATAATACAGGTAAATATTTATTTAAATTGGAGCCATTAACTTCTTATGAAATTGTTGTCAATACAGAAGGATATTTAACTAAAATTGCAAGAGAAACTACCGAAGGGATTGAATTAAACAAGATTTTTGTTATTGACTTAAGTCTTGACCCTATTAAGAAGGAGATTATTTTACCTTTAATTAAGTATGATTTTAATAAATATGATTTAAGACCAGAATCGATTATTGCTTTAGATAAATTAGCTGAAGGACTATTAGATCACCCTAATGTTATAATTGAAATACAAGGCCATACGGATGATGTTGGTTCTAATGCTCAAAATGAGAAATTATCACAGAGAAGAGCTGATGTTTGTATTGCATATTTAGTTGCTAAAGGTATTGACCCAGGGCAATTTGTTGCAAAAGCAATGGGAGAAAATGAACCATTTGTAATTGAAGAAAAAGATGGACGATTTAAAATAGGTGATGTTTTAACTGAATCTTATATCAAAAAAATTAGATTTAAGAAAAATAAAGAAAAAGCAAACCAGTATAACAGACGAGCATCTTTTAAAGTGTTAAGAGAAGACTTTGTTCCAGTTATTTCTAAGGATAATAAGTAAATAACATATAAATAATTAGAAAAGCATCCTTTTTTAGGATGCTTTTTTTAAAATTATGGCTACAGATAGATATAACCAAAGAGGTGTTTCTGCTGATAAAGAAGATGTGCATAATGCAATTAGAAATGTAGATAAAGGGCTTTTCCCTTCTGCATTTTGCAAGATAGTCCCTGATTATTTATCAGGGGATAAAGATTATTGCTTAATAATGCATGCTGATGGTGCAGGAACAAAATCATCATTAGCTTATATGTATTGGAAAGAAACGGGAGATATTAAGGTTTGGCGAGGGATTGCTCAGGATGCTTTAATCATGAATATTGATGATTTGTTATGTGTAGGTGCGGTCGATAATATTATGCTTTCTTCTACTATTGGACGTAATAAATCCTTAATAAACGGGGATGTCCTTTCTGAGATTATTAATGGAACAGAGGCGCTTTTAACTGAATACAAGAAATTCGGGGTAAATATTATTTCTACTGGTGGAGAAACAGCCGATGTTGGAGATTTGGTACGTACCATTATTGTAGATTCTACTGTTGTTGCTAGAATGAAAAGAAAGGATGTAATTGATAATGCAAATATTAAGGAAGGAAATGTAATTGTTGGGTTGTCATCATCAGGTAAGGCAACTTATGAAAGCGAGTATAATGGAGGTATGGGATCAAATGGACTTACATCAGCGAGACATGATGTTTTTTCTAAAGTATTGGCTGAGAAATATCCGGAGAGTTTTGATCCTTCTGTTCCTATGGATTTAGTTTATTCTGGCACTAAAAATTTAACCGATACTGTTGAAGGTTCAGTTTTAGATATAGGTAAATTAGTGCTTTCACCAACTAGAACTTATGTGCCAATTATTAAGAAAATTTTAGAAAAACATAGAAATAAGATCAATGGCATAGTTCATTGTAGTGGTGGTGCGCAAACTAAAGTTTTACACTTTATAGATAATGTACATGTGATAAAAGATAATTTGTTTGATTTACCTCTTTTATTTAAATTAATTCAAGAGGAATCAGCTACTGATTGGAAAGAAATGTATAAGGTGTTTAATATGGGGCATAGAATGGAATTATATGTTCCTGGAGATATTGCAGAGGAAATTATTGCTATTTCAAAATTATTTAATGTTGATGCTCAAATTATTGGTAAAGTTGAGAGTTTTAAAGGTAAAAGATTAACTATAGATTCCGAATTTGGAACTTTTTCATATTAAGATGTTAGATAAATTAGCCGCAATTAATGATAGATATTTAGAAGTGGAAAAATTAATTTCCTCTTCTAATGCCATGAATGACATGAAAGTATTTATTCAGTTAAGTAAGGAATATAAGGATTTAGAACCTATTATTAAGGTATATAATGAGTATAGAGATTTGGTTGGAAATATTGCTGAAGCAAAAAAGATTATCTCAACTACTGATGATGCAGAAATGAAAGAGATGGCAAAGATGGATTTGGAGGAGAATTTGTCAAAGAAGGAGGAGATGGATGAGCAGGTTAAAGTACTTTTAATTCCAAAAGATCCTGCTGATGCCAAAAATGCTGTTATGGAAATTAGAGCAGGAACAGGAGGGGATGAGGCATCTATTTTTGCAGGAGATTTATATAGAATGTATACTGCTTTTTCTCAATCAAAAGGCTGGAAAACAGAATTAGTGGATATTGCAGATGGAACTTCAGGTGGCTATAAAGAGATTATTTTCAATATTACTGGTGAGAATGTTTATGGTCAGCTTAAGTTTGAATCAGGCGTACATAGGGTGCAAAGAGTGCCTGAAACAGAAACACAGGGCAGAGTGCATACTTCAGCAGCTACTGTTATTATACTTCCTGAAGCTGAGGAATTTGATATAGAATTACTACCTTCTGATATTCGAAAGGATACTTATTGTTCATCTGGTCCTGGAGGGCAGTCGGTAAATACTACTTATTCAGCTGTACGTTTAACACATATTCCAACTGGTGTAGTAGCTCAATGTCAAGATCAAAAATCGCAACATAAAAATTATGATAAGGCACTTAAAGTATTGCGTTCTCGGATTTATGAAATTGAATTACAAAAGAAGTTAGAGGAAGATGCAAAACACAGAAAAACTATGGTTTCTTCAGGAGATAGATCTGCAAAGATCAGAACGTATAATTATCCGCAAGGAAGAGTTACCGAACATAGAATAGGACTTACAAAGTATAATTTACAAGCAGCAATGTCAGGTGATATTCAAGAGTTTATTGATGAATTACAAATGGCTGAAAATGCTGAAAAATTAAAAATGGGAACTACTAATGACTAGAAAGGAACTTATATTCCAGATTAAGAAAAAGAAATCGTTCTTATGCGTAGGATTGGATTCAGATATTAAAAAGATCCCAACTTATTTATTAGAATTAGAAGATCCTATTTTTGAATTTAATAAGCAAATAATTGATGCTACTCATGATTTATGCGTAGCATATAAACCTAACATTGCTTTTTATGAAAGTATGGGAGCTAGCGGTTGGGAAAGTTTACAGAAAACATTGGAATATATTCCAAATAACATTTTTACTATTGCTGATGCTAAAAGAGGTGATATTGGGAGTACTTCCAGTATGTATGGTCGCGCTTTTTTTGAGAGTTTGAATTTTGATGCAGTAACAGTTGCTCCATATATGGGAGAAGATTCTGTCACTCCTTTTTTAGAATTTGATGATAAATGGGTTGTTTTATTAGCATTGACTTCCAATAATAGCAGCTTGGATTTTCAGCAAATTAAGGATGCAAATGGCAGGCCATTATTTGAAGAAGTTTTAGCAACTTCAAAGGAATGGGGTAATGATGAAAATATGATGTATGTTGTAGGAGCCACAAGGGCGGAGCAATTATTAGAAATTCGAGAAATTATTCCAAGGCATTTTTTATTAGTTCCTGGAATTGGGATGCAAGGTGGGAATCTACAAGATGTATCTAAATATGGCATAAATTCTGATTGTGGTCTTTTAGTAAATTCTTCAAGAGGAATTATCTATGCAGGTAGTGGACCTGATTTTGCTGAAAAAGCAAAAGTAGAGGCTAAGAAATTACAAGAAGAAATGGCTGTAATTTTATCAGAAGCAGGAATTTAAAACTTTATTTTGTATACAATATAGCCAATCCATTCATGGATTAAATCTTCCCATACCTCAAAGGCATCTACTCTTGGTAAAAATAAATATTCAATACTAAAGTTAGTGTAGGAAGTTGTACAGTCAGTAGGAAAAGCTGTTGTTTTTATATTTGCTTTTTCAAAACAAAATTGAGCTCTTTTCATATGATTAGCAGATGTGATAAGTAAAATTTTGCCGTTAGGATATTTTTTTTTCAGGATTTTAGCTGAATTAAAAGCATTTTCCTTTGTGTTCCTAGATGTATTCTCAATTAAAATATCTTCATCTGGGATTTGGTTGAGTAGTAAATAATCACGCATTGCATTGGCTTCAATATAGCCATCATTAAATAATACTCCATTGCCACCACTAATGAGTATCTTTTTTATTTTTCCTTGATGATAAAGCTGCTGCGCATCTATAATTCTATCAGCATATTTATTGAAGTTATGTGTTTTTGTTATTTTATCATAATTCGCAATTCCTCCTAAAACTATACCAACATCATAGGTTTCTTTAGGGTGAACCCTTGGAATTTCCCATAGTCTTGAGCAACTATCAGCAATAAAACTATTTGTAAAAAAATAAAATATAAATAATGTAATATAAAGCATCTTTCTTCTTTTAGTTTTAAAGATTATCGCATTGATTAATAAGATAAATATCCATATGATTGGTTTACTTAAAAAGGCAAGTAGTTTAGATGTGATAAAAAACATATATTTTAGTTCTTTTTTAAAGGTGATTTATTGTTGGCTAATATAATAATGAATCTTTAAAAAATGTTTAACTTGCAGCATCTAAAAAGTATAATAATAAATGATAAATTTTTTTAGAAGTATTTTTGAAAAAAAAGTATTTGGGGTTAGTTCTTGGTGGGGGAATCTTCTAGGTATAAAAGCATCATTTATTCGATTGTTTTTTATTTATGCTACTTTTACTAATGCGCTTACTATTTTAATATATTTGGCTATGATCTTTTTATTAAAGATAAGGCGTCATTTTAAGTATAAAAAAAGAAAAAGTGTTTTTGATTTATAATGACTATGGAAAATTTACAGATTACTCTCACAATTGTATTGTTAATTATAGAAGTTGTGGCTTTTGCTTGGCTGATTATTGATATTCAAAAGTCTAAGAAGAATCAAAATAAAATTATTGAATTAGAGGAGCAAATATTAAAAGTGGAGGGTTCTATTATGGATCTTGAAAAGACCATTGTGAAGAAGATTGATCTATTAATTAACTCCCAATCTAATGACTGAAAGAAAAATTCTTGGTGTTTGCGCTTGGCTTGCTGATAAATTTGGCTTGGATGTTGGAGGGCTAAGAATTTTATTTGTGGCTGCTGCTATTTTTGGATTTGGATCTCCTATTGTTATTTATTTTATCTTATATTTAATAAAACCGAGCCAATATTAAATGAAAATTCTAATAACTGGTAGTAATGGATTACTTGGGCAAAAACTCTTACACAAGCTAAGACAGGATTCATTAGTTAAAATTTTTGCAACTTCTAAAGGAGAAAATAGAGTAAGTGAAAAAAATGGATATTCTTATTTTGAGTTAGATATAACAGATAAAAAGCAAGTTGCGGAACTAATTGCTAATAAAACGCCTGATGTAGTTATTAATACAGCCGCCATGACAAATGTTGATTTGTGTGAGGACAAGAAACATGCTTGCGATTCTTTAAATGTAGATGCAGTTCGGTATTTAGCAGATGCTTGTGAGAAGATAAATGCTCATCTTATTCATATCTCAACTGATTTTATTTTTGATGGAGAAGCTGGCCCTTATAAGGAGGAAGATGAGCCTAATCCACTTTCTTATTATGGGTTATCTAAATTAAAGTCTGAGCAAATATTATATGGGCATAATTGTAAGTATACTATTCTTAGAACCATTATTTTATTTGGAGTTGGAGAGAGCTTAAGTAAGGGTAATATTGTTATATGGGCAAAAGGGGCGCTAGAGAAAGGTGAACCACTCAATATTATTGATGATCAATTTCGTGCACCAACACTTGCTGAAGATTTAGCAGATGCTTGTATATTAGCAGCCAAGAAAAAGGTAGATGGTATTTTTAATGTTTCAGGAAGAGATATTATGAGTATTTACGAAATGGTAGAACGTATTGGAAAATATTATGATTTGGATATTACTAATTTAAATAGAATATCTACATCAACACTTAATCAAAAAGCAAAAAGGCCATTGAGAACAGGCTTTATTTTAGATAAAGCTGAGAGGGTACTTGCATATAAACCACACTCTTTTGAAGAGAGTTTGTCTATTATTAACAAACAACTAAGATTATGAAACACACATTATTAACACTTCTTTTATTAATTCCAGGCTTATCAAAAGCAGAGGGATTAGATGAAAAAATTAATGAATGGTTTAAACCTATTGCAGATGCATGGGTAAATATTGTGCTGTATCCCATTCAATTTACTGATGAAATTAGTATTCCTTTCGTTCTTTTATTATTAGTTTTTGGAGCTCTATTTTTCACCATTCGTTTTTCTTTTGTAAATATTACTCATTTTCCAACAGCGATTAATACTGTAAGAGGAAAATATGATGAATTAGAACATGGTGCTGAAAAAACTGATTTAGCAGTAGATGGTGATATTCCAGATACAATAAAAGATGAAAGCAAAGATGGTGAGGTGAGTCATTTTCAAGCTTTAGCTACTGCAGTATCAGGTACGGTAGGGCTTGGTAATATTGCTGGTGTTGCTTTAGCAATTGCACTGGGAGGTCCAGGAGCTACATTTTGGATGATTATTTGTGGTTTAATAGGTATGTCGACCAAATTTGTAGAATGTACATTAGGAGTTAGATATCGAGATGTGGGTGATGATGGGACTGTTTATGGAGGGCCTATGTATTATTTAAGCAAAGGTCTTAAGGAAGGTGGTTATGAAAAGTTAGGTAAAGGTTTAGCAATTCTTTTTGCAGTACTTTGTGTGGGGGCTTCCTTTGGAGGCGGAAATGCTGCGCAATCTAATCAAGCAGCACTGCAGATTTCCTCTATGTTGGGTATGTCAGGAGGCAGTGAAGGCACTTTAATTGGTATTGCCTTGGCAGTACTAGTTGGTATTGTGATTATTGGTGGAATTAAAAGGATTGCTTCAGTCACTGAGAAGGTCGTTCCGTTTATGGCTATTATATATGTGATAGCTTGTTTGTTTATTATTTTATCTAATTTCAGTTATATTGATGATGCTTTTGGGTTAATCTTTTCTAATGCATTTAATATGCAAGCTGGTTTTGGTGGTTTAGTAGGAGTAATGATTGTAGGTTTTCAAAGAGCTGCATTCTCTAATGAGGCGGGAGCAGGATCAGCTTCAATTGCCCATTCAGCTGTTAAAACAAAATATCCAGCATCTGAAGGTGTTGTTGCACTTTTAGAGCCTTTTATTGATACTATTGTTATTTGTACGATGACAGCATTGGTAATTATTATGTATAATAGCACAGGTATTTTTGAGTATGGTAGTGATGTTATTATTGATGGGCATAAAGTAGAAGGTGCTGTACTTACTTCCATGGCATTTGCAGATGCGATTCCATGGTTTCCTGTCGTATTAACAATCGCTATAATTTTATTTGCAATTTCTACTATGATTTCATGGTCTTATTATGGTTTACAGTCTTGGATGTATCTATTTGGTAAAAGCAAGTTATCTGATCTTATTTACAAAGTTTTATTTTTAATCTTTATTGTAATAGGAGCGGCAGCGAATATGGATGCCGTTTGGGGCTTTTCAGATGCTATGATTTTAGCACTTATCTTCCCTAATATGATTGGATTATTCTTCTTGTATCCGAACGTGAAAGAAGAACTTATAAAATACTTAAATGCAATAAAAAATAAGTAGAGCTTTTATGATTAGTGACATATTAGATAAGGTTATTCGTACAGTGCCAGATTTTCCAAAAAAGGGAATAAATTTTAAGGATATTACTCCATTGTTAATGAATGCTGATGTATCTTCTGAAATTATTGATGCTTTTACTATACAATTAGCAAAGTTAGAATTGGATGCTATAGTGGGTATTGAAAGTAGAGGCTTTTTGTTTGGTTTTTTGTTAGCAAATAAATTAGGAGTTCCATTTATTCCTATACGTAAGGTAGGAAAATTGCCTGGAGAAACTTTAAAATATAAATACGATTTGGAATACGGATCAGCAGAGGTAGAGATTCATAAATCAGACATCCAAAAAGGATGGAAAGTTCTTGTTCATGATGATTTATTAGCTACTGGAGGCACTGCATGTGCTGCAGCTGAATTAATTAATCAATTAGATGCAAATGTAGCTGGATTTGCTTTTGTAGTTTCTTTGGATTTTTTAAATGGGAAGGAGATTTTAAGAAAGTATTCAAACGATATAATAAGTTTAAAAGATTATTAAAATGGATTTTAGTTATAACGAAAATCAAAAAATGATTGCTGATATGATTCAGCAATTTGGTAAAAAAGAAATAACACCTTTTTTAAAAGAATGGGATGATAATCAATTTTTTCCTGTAGAGGTTTTCAAGAAATTAGGAGATCTTGGTTTGATGGGTGTTTTTGTCCCTGAAGAATATGCAGGTTCAGGTTTTTCTTATACTGAATATATTACTGCAATTGAACAGCTTGCTATTTTAGATCCATCAATTGGATTATCGATGGCTGCGCATAATTCACTTTGTATAGGTCATATACTTCAATTTGGTAATCAAGCTCAAAAAGAAAGATGGTTGCCTAAATTAGCAACTTCTGAATACATAGGCGCTTGGGGTTTAACAGAGCATAATACTGGTTCAGATGCTGGCGGAATGGCAACTACAGCTGTTCAAGAGGGTGATCACTGGGTGATTAATGGTGTTAAAAATTTTATTACACATGCTATTTCTGGTGATCTTGCAGTAGTCATAGCTCGAACAGGTGAAAAGGGTGATTCTCATGGCAAGACAGCCTTTGTTATTGAAAAAGGGACTGCTGGTTTTTCTTCAGCTAATAAATTAGATAAATTAGGAATGAGAGCATCAGAAACTGCTGAACTTATTTTTGATAATTGCAAGGTTCCTAATAAAAATGTTTTAGGTAATGTTGGGGATGGCTTCATTCAAGCCATGAAGGTGTTAGATGGAGGGAGAATATCAATTGCAGCACTTGGTTTAGGAATCGCAAAAGGAGCTTATCAGGCTGCTTTACAGTATTCAAAGGAAAGGGAGCAATTTGGGAAACCAATATCGAAATTTCAAGCTATTGCATTTAAATTAGCTGATATGGCTACTGAGATTGAAGCTGCAGAGTTGCTAATATATAATGCTGCAGATAAAAAGAATAGAGGAAAAAAAATGACTTTAGATGGTGCAATGGCAAAATATTATTCTTCTGAAGTTGCTGTAAAAGTTGCTACTGATGCAGTGCAAGTTTTGGGTGGTTATGGTTATACGAAAGATTTTCCGGTTGAACGATATTACAGAGACTCTAAGCTTTGTACTATTGGTGAGGGAACTTCAGAAATACAAAAATTAGTTATTGCCAAACAAATTATAGGATAATGCTTGTTCATTGTAAAGATATTTATACTTTTGCAGCCCTAATTTAAAAAAGAATATGTTAGTTATACCAGTAAAAGAAGGAGAGCAAATTGATAGAGCACTTAAGCGTTTAAAAAGAAAGTTTTTACAAACAGGGACTTTAAAAAGGTTAAGAGCTAAAAAACAGTATTTAAAACCTGCTGAGAGAAATCGTATTAAAATGCAAAAGGCTGCTTATTCTGCTGCTCGTTTGAGAGAGATGGAATAGAAAAAGTATTTTTTTCATACATATGAAAACCTTTTTATTTGTAATTTCGTTACAAGTTTAAAGGTTTTTTTATGCAACAAGAAAAATTTATAAATTATTTGTCATCTGAGAAGAGATTTTCTGTTCATACAATTACTTCATATGCTAATGATGTTAATCAGTTTGCTTTATTTTTATCAACGGAGTATCAAATCACATCTGATATATCAGATGTTAATTTTCAGATAGTTAGAAGTTGGATCGCTTCTTTGTTGGAGCACGGGGTTGCTCCTAGATCAGTGAATAGAAAAATATCAACTTTAAAAACCTATTTTAAATTTCTTATAAGAGAAGGAATTATTAGTGAAAGCCCTATGTTAAAAGTAGTTGCTCCAAAATCAAAAAAAAGATTGCCAATATTTGTTGAGGAAAATCAAATTGAATTATTATTAAATGAAGTCGAATTTGATGATGGATTTATTGGAGAAAGGGATAAATTGATTATTGAACTTTTTTATATTACAGGCATTCGACTTTCCGAGCTTATAAATATTAAGATTTCAGACATTAATTTTGATAATGATCTTATTAAAGTTCTTGGCAAGAGAAATAAAGAAAGACTTATTCCTCTCTCAGTTAGAATTGTGAAAGAATTGCGATTTTTTATAGAAAAATATAAGATAGGTAATTATCTTTTTACTAATTTAGGCGGCACAAAAGTGTATACTAAATTAGTGTATCGTGTTGTTAATAAATATATAGGTAAAATTAGTAGTATTAACAAAAAGAGTCCTCATATATTAAGACATACATTTGCAACTCATATGCTTAATAATGGAGCTGATATTAATGCTATTAAAGAATTGCTTGGGCATGCCAATTTAAGTGCAACTCAAGTTTACACTCATAATACTATTGAAAAATTAAAATCAGTTCACAAACAAGCCCACCCTAGGGCATAAAATGTTTAAATTATGAATATTCAAATCCAATCTATCAATTTTACAGCAGACAAACAGCTAAAAGATTTTGTAAATAAAAAAGTAGATAAATTAATTTCTATTAATGATAGTATAATCAATGCGGATGTTTATTTAAAAGTTGAAAAGCCAGAGGCACACGACAATAAAATTGTTGAAATTAAACTCCATTCTTCTGCTGGCGGATTTTTTGCAAAAAAACAATCAAATTCATTTGAAAAATCTGCTGATTTAGCTTCCCAAGCTTTAAGAAAACAAATCATAAAACAAAAACAAAAATAGATCAAGCAAATCCTCTCTTAAATTATTGTTTAAAAAAGTATTCTTTTTAATTGGTTGTCTTAAAAAATTTAATAAATTTGCAGCCCATTTTAAGGGGATAGTTCATTTAAATATGCATTAATTCAATATAAGCCGATATAGCTCAGCTGGCTAGAGCAGCTGATTTGTAATCAGCAGGTCGTGGGTTCGAGTCCCTCTATCGGCTCTTGTCTATCTGGGGAGATACTCAAGCGGTCAACGAGGGCAGACTGTAAATCTGCTGGCTACGCCTTCACAGGTTCGAATCCTGTTCTCCCCACATTTGTACAATGAATAATGCGAGAGTAGCTCAGCTGGTAGAGCGTCAGCCTTCCAAGCTGAGGGTCGCGGGTTCGATTCCCGTCTCTCGCTCTTTATTTCTTGCCGGTGTAGCTCAGGGGTAGAGCGTTTCCTTGGTAAGGAAGAGGTCACGGGTTCAATTCCCGTCATTGGCTCTAATCAAGAAAAACAAGAATAGAAGTAAAAAATAAAAAAGTAGAATTTATAACTAAAATTAATTAATAACTAAAAATAATAACAATGGCAAAAGAAAATTTTAATCGTAGCAAGCCACATTTGAATATTGGTACGATTGGTCATGTTGACCATGGAAAAACAACTTTGACAGCTGCAATTACAAAAGTATTAGCTGAGAAATTTGGTACAGAGGTTCGTGATTTCGCATCTATTGATAATGCTCCTGAAGAAAAAGAAAGAGGGATTACTATTAATACAGCTCATGTAGAGTATGAAACTGAAAACAGACATTATGCTCACGTAGATTGTCCAGGTCACGCAGATTATGTAAAAAATATGGTAACTGGTGCTGCTCAGATGGATGGAGCAATTTTGGTTTGTGCTGCAACTGATGGTCCTATGCCTCAAACAAGAGAGCATATCTTACTTGCTAGACAAGTAGGTGTTCCTGGTCTTGTTGTATTCTTGAACAAAACGGATATGGTTGATGATCCAGAATTGATGGAATTAGTTGAAATGGAGGTAAGAGAATTATTGTCTTTCTATGATTACGATGGAGATAACACTCCTATAGTTTCAGGGTCTGCTTTAGGCGGATTAAATGGTGATGCAGAATGGACTCCGAAAATTATAGAGTTAATGGCTGCTGTTGATTCTTGGATTAAAGAACCAGTACGAGAGAATGAAAAACCTTTCTTAATGCCAGTAGAAGATGTATTTACAATTACAGGTAGAGGTACTGTAGCTACGGGTAGAATTGAGACAGGAGTTGCTAATAGTGGTGATGCTGTTGATATTATAGGTATGGGTGCTGAAAAATTAGCTTCTACTGTAACTGGAGTTGAGATGTTTAGAAAGATTCTTGACAGAGGTGAGGCTGGTGATAATGTTGGTATCTTATTAAGAGGTATTGAAAAAACAGACATCAAAAGAGGAATGGTAATTTGTAAACCAGGATCAGTTAAGCCACACGCTAAGTTTGAGGCTGAGGTTTATATTTTGAAAAAAGAAGAAGGAGGAAGACATACTCCATTTCATAATAAATATAGACCACAATTCTATATTAGAACAACAGATGTTACTGGTGAGATTTTCTTACCATCAGGAACTGAGATGGTTATGCCTGGTGATAATTTAACTATTACTGTAGAGTTAATTTCACCTGTTGCAATGAGTGAAGGATTAAGATTTGCAGTTCGAGAAGGAGGTAGAACTGTTGGTGCAGGACAGATTACTAAATTACTCTAGTAGTAAACATAAGTTTAACAGTAAGGAGGGGTTGATTTTTGATCTTTTCTTTATTGTATAAACGGGTGTAGCTCAATTGGTAGAGTAGTGGTCTCCAAAACCATTGGCTGGGAGTTCGAGTCTCTCCACCCGTGCGATATTAAAAGATTAAAGAAAATGTCAAAAAAAGAATCATATATTAGAAGCTCTTATGACGAGCTTGTAAACAAAGTAAGCTGGCCAAGTTGGTCAGAATTACAAAGTAGTTCTATTGTTGTTGCCATTGCTTCTCTAATTATCGCACTGGTAATTTATTTAATGGATCAAACTTTTAGTAATATTATGAATGTTTTTTACAGTTTATTCTAAAGATAGCATGGAGAAAGAGGTGGAAAATATGAATTGGTATGTGCTCAGAGTAATGGGGGGTAAAGAAAGAAAAACAGTTGAATTTCTCGAAAAAGAAATTGATAGATTAGGTATGCAGGATTTCGTTTCGCAGATACTAGTACCTACTGAAAAAGTTTATCAAATTAGAAATGGAAAAAAGGTAAGTAAGGAAAAAAACTTTTTTCCAGGTTATGTTTTAGTAGAAGCTAATCTAATTGGAGAGGTACCTCATGTATTG
>JAYZYW010000017.1:0-15530 GCA_036139835.1 Bacteroidota bacterium | reverse complement strand
CGTATAATCTTGATTTTCTACTAGCTTTTGTGAGCCCGCAGTTACTGTAACTGACCCTGCAGGGACATTCATAGCATTCAATCTGATTTCAGCTCCTGATGAAGATTCATAAGTTCCTTTTAATCTAAATTTATTCTTTTCCGGAAATTGTTGTGCCACTGTTAAAGTGGAGTCGTATAAAATTTGATAAGAATATTTTTCTGCAATTGTAGGGCTAGTAAACTGATTGGCTAAATAATTTCCAAAGGGCTCTCTAACAGGAAAAATAATTCTGCCATTAGATGATTTTGCAGTAATCCCTTCAACAAAGTCAAAAACCCCATCTGATTGCACATCCATCTGCTGATTTAATCTATCCAGGTTTAATAATTTAATAAGTGGTTTACCATGAATATTTGCTTCATCCTTTTCACTTAAATAATTTGTTAAAGCACCCGATTCTTCAGTATTTTCATAAACTACATCGAGCACAAAACCATCTCTACTCATCTGATAAGCGCCAATTGCATAAATGTTCTTCATCATTAAATCCCAGTTTGGTAAGGATGGAGTAAAATTTGTCCCCTTCAATAATTTTAAAATTAAAGCATCAGGAGCTGTAGGCCCTGTTGTGCTTAATTCTCCAACTTGAAAAGTTTCACTGCCTATTGTGTACTGAAAAGCCACTGCCAAAACTTCATCATTATTTAAAGCTTGATTTAATGAGATATAACCTAACTGACTATTAAATGAGAATTCTGACTCTGATAATTTTCTTGCTCTTTCTAGCTTTTCAAAATCTGTTCCATTTAATAAAGGGCTTAATGATGTATTATTTATATCAGTAATACTTAGTCCGTTAGGAAATATTGATTTAATCGATTCAAACATATTATTTGCTACATTGTTATCTGGATGTATACCTTCTTTTGGAGACGTAAAATCATCATTATAAATATTGTCTTCCTCATAATCATTATCATAATTTGGGCCTGTCTCTCCTAAATCTAAAAATGCAACAATGTTTCTAGTGTCATTTGTTGTACCTGTCTTGTTGGTTACCCAAACCTCAATTTTTGTAATATTAACGCCAGAATTAATAAATGGTAAAGTCGCAAGTGAAGCATCATACTTTTCTTTAAAATAATGCGCTAAGAAGTAGTGTTTGTTTGCCTCATACTGATCGGCATAAATATCAAACTCTGATGTTTGAGCCCCTCCACTGACTTCAATTTCTGATTTTGTGCTTTTCTGCTGAGACAAAATACCCGTGATGGTTGTTCGTCCAAATTGCAATTGTGTTTTAAATCCAAATAACGATTGACTTCCTGTGATTAAAGTTCCATTTAAAGGTAGGCTAACATTTCCAATTTCAATTTTTTTAATAATTTCATCCTCATATCCTGTATATTCTACTTTCATTTGATTCTCAAAATCAAAAGTGGTTTCTGTATTAAAATTAGCCGTCACTTTTAGTTTCTCTCCAATCTTTCCAATTACATTCATCTGTATTTTTTCTTGAAAATCAAATGATATCGTTTTTCTTTGTTCTTCAGTTAATGAAGGGTTGTCAACCCTATTGATTTTTAATCCAAAGATTAATTCAGAAGAACCTTGAGGTCTGATATCAACTGCATTTCCACCAAATACTCTGTCAAACGATTTGCCAGGGATATAAAGCTTAGGCAGTCCTAGTGCAGAGCTCTGATTTCCCATTCTTTCTTTTGATCGTAAATTCCAATAACCATTTACTAAATTAGTTTGAGCATATTTTTGATACTCAACAAAACTCATAATTTTTGGCTCTCCAAAATTAAGATCCCCTATCTTATACTGTACAATGTAGGTGTTTGTTAAGGGCTCATAAACTACCGATGAATTAAAATTGGAAGGAGTATTCATAAATAGCCCTCCACTTTTAGATCCAGAAAAAGGAAATGCTAGAGAAGAATCAAAAGCTGATTGACCCAATAGATTTACACTAAAAAATAATGTAACAACTAAAAATGATATTTTATTAATTATTGCTTTTCTCAATTTCTACAGCTAGTTACATCTGACTTAATGCAGTCTTAACTAATTCCTCAACACTAGCAATTTCAGGGTTGGACTTAAGCACTTTGTCAATTTTACTTTCAGCACCTTTTTTAGCAAACCCTAATGCTAGTAATGCAGATAACGCTTCTTCTTTAATTGTATTGTCTATTTTATCAAACAATAAATCAGAAGTAGGCATCCCTTTTGCTACTTTATCTTTAAGGTCAATAATTATTCTTTGTGCGGTTTTGGCTCCAATACCTTTTACACTTTCTATTGCTTTTACATCAGCTGTAGTAATATGATGTATAATTTCATCAGGAGAATAGGTTGATAAAATTACTTGTGCAGTACTAGGGCCTACTCCTGAAACTGAAATTAAATTTCTAAATAAATGACGTTCACTTTCTTCAAAAAACCCATACAATGTATGTGAATCTTCCTTTACCGAAAGATGAGTATACAACTTGCAAAGCTCTCCATCAATTACTGAGAAAGTTTGTAATGATATTTTAATTTTATATCCAATACCATTAACATCAACAACAACATATGTTGGTGTTTTTTCAATTAATTTTCCGTGTATATGTGTTATCACTTTTTTAATTTACTTATATTATACGATAGGCAAATTTAAGCATTTGAAACTATGTAGCACTATAAAAAAGAAAAGCCCTGCAAAAATATTGCAAGGCTTTTAATTATTGTAGTGTATTCTTATCTCACAATTATTTTTTTTATAGTTACTATCTCATTATTTACTATCACATTACCAAAATAAATTCCTTTTGACAAATCTGATATGTTAACTTTGTGTTTGCCTTCTCCTAATAATTGTATCATCTTAACTTGATTCCCTAGAATATCCATCATAATTAACTTGGCTGGCTTATTTAAATAATAATCAAAATAAATAATTTCATTTGCAGGATTAGGATAAAATGCCGAAGTCAAAACAGAAACTGTCTCTTCTACTGAAGTTGGATTACCTGTATTCAACAATTCCCATGAATTCCCATCATATAATAATGAGTCACAAACATGACAAAAATAACTCGTATCGGCACTATATATATACACATCATAGCAAGCTTTAACTGTATCGGTTTGAAGTATATTTTGAAAAGAAGCTGTTGTTCCTTGGTCTGTATAACACATACTTGTGTTACAGATACTCCATAAAATATCCATAGAATCTATCATGCTTACTAATCCAGGTGTTGTATTTAAAGTTACGGTAAATGCTTGACCTCCACCTATTGTATAGGATACTGAATCACATACATCAATTTCTGCATTCATATATAAAGACTGAGAAATTAGCAAGAAAAAGAAAATTATTCTTTTCATAAATATAGTTTTCGCAAATATATATAAAAAATTTATGTAGCTATTTTTACTTAACTTAATACGAAAAAAAATAAAAAAAGTTTTATCCACATATCTAATTAAATATTTAAACTATATTTGTAGTCTTATATTAATTTAATAAAAAAAAAATGAAAAAAATTTTATTATTTGCATTTGTTACTTTGTTTTCAATTAGCAATACTTTCGCACAATTACCTGATGGATCAGTAGCTCCTAATTTTGATCTAACTGATTTAAATGGTACTTCACATGATTTATATGCTTTACTAGACCAAGGCTATACTGTTTTTCTTGATTTCTCAGCAGTTTGGTGTCCTCCATGTTGGAGCTATCATACTGGGGGGACTCTTGAAGATTTATATGAAAATCATGGCCCAGCTGGATATCCAGGAGTAAGTGCTAATACAACTGATGATGTAATGGTATTTATGATTGAAGGAGATGAGAATACTGTTGCAAATTTAGGAGGCACTGGAGGAAATACGCAAGGCGATTGGATAACTGGGACTTTATATCCTATAATTTGTACAGATGGAACAGTAAATAATGATAATGTTACTAGTGATTATCAAATTGGATATTGGCCAACAATCTACATGGTTTGTCCTGATAGACTTACTACTGAAGTAGGTCAATCTTCAAACCCTTATGGGTCTATTAGCGGGTGCCCTCCTCCTGCATCAAATGATAATGATGCAAGAACATTTGATTATACTGGAGAAACATTAACATGTGAAGGAGATTTAGTCCCAGAAATTATGATTCAAAATTACGGATTACTACCTTTAACTTCTCTTACTATTGAAGTGTCAGTGAATGGGACTGTAGTTTCTACAACCCCTTGGTCAGGTAATTTAGCAACTTATGGTACTGATAATATTGCTTTACCAGCATTAACTGGTTTAGCAGGTAATGATGCAGTAACTATTAATACAACATCTCCAAATGGAGTAGTTGATGCAGACCCTACAAATAATCCAACAATTTCATTTAATGTAGTAATGGCAACACAAAATGCCAATGCCTTTGTCACTGTAGAAATTGTAACTGATGCATACGGTTCTGAAACAACATGGGACGTTAAAGATGCAAATGGGATGACAATTTTATCGGGAGGCCCTTATAATGATTTAGGCGCTGCAGGAACTACAACTCAAACACCTGTATCAGGAACTCTAGCACTTAACACATGTCATACATTTACTATATATGATACTTACGGTGATGGAATTGATGCGGGATATGGTGCCGGATCTTTTACGGTAACTGATGGTAATGGGACAATTCTAGCTTCAGGAGGGCAATTTACTGATATAGATGGAGACGCCTTTAAAACTGGTAATTCAGGATCAGCTCCAGATTCTTGGGATTGTGATCCAATATTAGGATGTACTGATCCTGGCACTGGGAATGGACAATATACTACATTAGCTAGTTGTCAGGCAGTTTGCGGTACAACAGATATAACTGAAAATAGCTCAAGTCTTGCAATTTATCCAAGCCCTGTAAAGGATGTGCTAACGATTGAAGGGGCCTATATTGCAGTTGATATATTTGACATATTTGGAAAATTAGTTTTATCCTCAGAATATACTAAGAATATTAATGTCTCTTCATTAGCTAATGGCATTTACATGCTAAACATAACGACTGACAAAGAAATTCGAACTCAAAAAATTACTATTACTAAATAATTCTTATAAAATTTAACATTTTAAACCCTGGCTATTTAGTCAGGGTTTTTTATTTCATAAATTTGCAACCCCAAACAACATATAACACTTAAATATTTAAAGTATATTTGTAACAATAAAATAAAAAAATGAATAACAAAACTTTTCTGACCTTTTTAGCTATTGCATTATTTACATCCATTAGTTTTGGCCAAACAAGAACCTTGCCTAATCACATAGTAAAAACTTTAGATGGAGATAATTTTAATATTCAAAACATAGAAAACGATGGAAAGCCAATCATAATCTCATTTTGGTTTATGCAATGTAAACCTTGTTTAAAAGAACTTAATGCTATTGCTGAAGTCTATGAAGATTGGCAAGATGAAACTGGAGTAAAACTTATTGCTATTTCTATTGATAATACAAGGTCAATGTCAAAAGTAGCTCCTTTTGTAAATGCATCTGGATGGGATTATGAAGTTTATTTAGACCCTAATAGTGATTTTAAAAGAGCTATGGGTGTCGTCACAGCACCCCATACGTTCTTGCTTAATGGGAATAAGGAAATTGTATGGCAACACAGAGGGTACAATGATGGAGATGAATTTGAACTATTGAAAAAAATCAACCAATTAGTAAAATAGTTTATGAGAGAGATTACGCTCTTAATTATTACAATTAGCATTTCTTTTTTAGGATCTTCTCAAGAAACTAACTTAGGAGAAATTCATGGAGATTTTAATCTGAACTTACAATCTTATCAAGAAGATTTGCAAATTGGAGCTCAAGCAGCTGACGAAGTAATTCTTAATAATGCGTATTTAAATATAAATTATACACGAGGAAATTTTGCAACGGGATTTCGATATGAAAGTTACCTAAATGCATTAGCAGATTATGATCCTGAATTCAATGGAAATGGAATTCCCTATAGATATGTGACATATAAGATTGATGGGCTAGAAATAACTGCAGGTAATTATTATGAACAATTAGGATATGGTCTTATTTTTAGATCCTATGAAGAAAAAGGTCTTGGCATTGATAATGTAATGGACGGGTTGAGATTAAAATATAGCCCAATGCAAGGAATCTACTTAAAAACATTTATTGGAAAGAGTAGAACCTATTTTACATATGCTGATGGCATTTTTAGGGGTGGCGATTCAGAGCTAAATATTAATGAATTATTTAATTCTGAATCAAAAACAAGAATAAGCTTAGGTGGAAGTTTTGTGAGCAGGTATCAAGAACGAAGCAATCTTGTATTTAAAATACCTCAAAATGTTAGTGCATATTCGGGTAGATTAAATTTAAATCATGGTAGATGGAGTTATTATGGAGAATATGCGTATAAAATTAATGACCCTGCAAATGTATTATCAGCAAGTAAAATGAATTATGCCAGTGGCAATGCTTTCACTCAGAACATTTCATTTTCAAAGAAAGGTTTTGGTATTATAGCAGAGATGCACAGAACAGACAATATGACTTTTAAATCAGATAGAGATAAAGACGGAAAAGCTTATCTAATCAATTACATCCCAACCTTAAGTAAGCCACATGCTTATTCTTTATTAGCTCTTTACCCATGTGCTACGCAAGCAGATGGAGAGTTTGGAGTTCAATTTGACCTTTTTTATACAATAAAAAAAGGATCAAGAATAGGAGGGAAATACGGAGCAAAAATAGCATTGAATTATTCTAGAATAAATGGTCTAAACAAAGGAAGTGCATTCCTAAATGATACTAGGGAGCATACTCCTATGCTCTTAAGTATTAAGGGAGAAGAACTGTATTTTGAAGATATAAACCTTTCAATAAATAAAAAAATAAATAAAAAAGTAAAAGGGAATTTTATATTTGCTAATCAAACTTATAATAAAGATTTCTTAGAAGGGCATGTCCCGGGAGATTATGGAGTGCTTAATTCAACAATCTTTGTGTTAGATTTTACCTATAAAATAAGGGGTCGAGAATCGATAAAAGCTGAATTGCAAACACTTGCATCAAAACAACTCAAAGATTATTCAAATCATGGGGGAGTATATGAAAATGGGATGGAAGAGCCTGCAGAAGGAGATTGGGGTATGTTAGCTTTAGAATACAACTCAGCGCATTGGTTTTTTGGATTCCAAAATATGTATAACTATGGTAATGAAGATGTTTCAAAGCGACTTCATTATATTAATTTAACTGCAGGATTTAAGAAAGGAGCCAATCGATTTGAAATTGGTTATGGGAAAAAAAGAGAAGGAATATTTTGTGTTGGTGGAGTATGCAAGCTTGTCCCATCATCAAACGGATTTAGTTTAAACATATCGTCAAGTTTTTAAAATGAAAAAACACATCACACTACTTAGTATGGTTTTAGCAATCACTTCATGTGATATTATTGACGGACCATACATTACAGATTCAGACTCCTATATAAACCCAGACAAGAAAGTTCTTATAGAAGATTTTACAGGACATTTATGCCCAAATTGCCCTGCTGCTGCAAGAGAGCTAGACGCAATTCATGATATTTATGGAGATCAAATAATTGGCATGGCAATACATGTAAGTAAATCTTTTGCGAGACCATATCACGTTAGTCAAGCTCCAAGCTTTCAATATGATTTTAGAACAAATTGGGGAGATAATTGGGATGCTTTTTATGGGATTTCCAGTGCTGGACTACCAAAAGGAATGGTTAATCGTATTGGTTATCAAAATGAATCTCATAAATTAGGAAAAGATGAGTGGGCTTCTAGTGTTGCAAATGAGCTAAAGAAAGATGTCGATTTTAAAATTTCAATAGATGCGGACACAAATACGATTACAATTTCATCACAATTAGAAAATGCTTTGATTAATAATTTTAATCTTGCTGTATGTTTAACAGAAAGCAATATTATCAATTGGCAAAAAGACGGGCAAGATAATGTTGAAGATTACCAGCACAATCATGTTCTAAGGACAGTTATTTACGACAACAAATTATCTAGCCAAGCTAATTTCCAAACCGGAGAAGTTATAGAAAATATCTTCGAAATAAGTCTATCTGAATTAGAGCAATACAATATTGATTATTCAAACAATACTGCTGAATTAGGGAATGGGAATTCTGGCAATTGGAATGCAAATAATATGTTCGTAATTGCATATATCTACAATACTAATACAAAAGAGATTGTGCAAGTAGAAGAGGTACATTTAAACAATTAAAAACTTAACATTATGAAAAAAATATTATTTACACTCTTAGCTGGTCTTATTGGATTTATATCCTACGGCCAGACTATCTTCACTGATGATATTGGTGAAGGAGAAAAACTTATTGAGGCGTATTTTACTCCAATGGCAGAAAGTTTTGGAGCAGGCTTAAATAACGGATGGTACAACACTGCAAAACCTCATAGCTTAGGAGGATTTGATGTTACATTTACTGTAAATACCGTTATTATCCCTAAACTAGCTGAAACTTTTAACATTATTAATGGAACACCTAACAACGAATTTAACAATGTCTTTACTTCAAATGATGCTAGCGCTTCTACTATATTTGGGAGTAAGGAGAAAACTAAAATGACATACAAAAATAGTGAAACTGGAATAGAAACATCTTTTGAAATGCCTGGAGGCCTTAAAACGCCAGCGATACCATTACCAATGATACAAGCTGGAATTGGTTTAATTAAAAATACGGCTATTGATGTAAGATATATGCCAATGCTGAATGTTGGCAATAATATAAATGTAAATCTTTTTGGTGTTGGATTAAAGCATGATTTATTACAGTGGATCCCTGCAATTGGTGATGCTATTCCAATGAGTCTTTCTTTGCAGGGGGGCTATACATCTCTTAATACAAAACTAAAAGTAATAGGACAAGAAGTTTCTTTAGAGACTAAAGCTACTACAATTAATTTAGTTGCATCAAAAAAATTATTAATGATTACTGGATATGCTGGAATAGGTTATAATTCAGCAGCTACAACATTTGCTGCGGATGCCAATTTTAACTTAGATGGGATTAATTTTAATGAAACACTAGAAATAGGATTTGAATCTAATAAAGACCTAAGAACAAATATTGGATTAAGATTAAATATGACTATTGTAACAATTCAGGCAGATTATACTTTTGCAGAATACCCAACAGCAACTTTAGGAATTGGTGTTAGCCTAAGATAATATGCTAAAGAGATTTGCAATATTCCTTTTTTGTGGATTTCTTACAATAAGTATGCAAGCACAAAATTTTGGTGGAGGAGTTATTTTGGGGCTAAGCACCTCACAAGTTGGAGGAGATGATTTAGGAGGATTTAATAAAGCCGGATTATTAATTGGAATTTTTGCAAATAAATCTATCTCAGAACTTTTAAGTTTTCAAATGGAAATAAACTATATACAGAAAGGAAGTAATAACCCTAAAATGAATGAAAATGGGACCCCAGATATCTCCACATCATATATTGAAGTCCCATTATTATTACAATATCATCAAAGCAATAAATTGAAAATTGAAGGAGGGGTACAAACAGCGTACTTAATTGATGGTTATTATAATGACCTAGATGGGGAAAGGCCTAAATATAATGATATAAATCCATTTATCAATTATGATATTGGATTACTGCTTGGAATTGACTATAACTATTCTAAAAATATTAGTTTAAATACAAGAATTTCAAATTCAATATTCCCAATAGGAGCTGAAGATTACGAAAATCAAGCAATATATAATTACGCAATAAAAGGCAAGTATAATTCCGTTTTAAGTTTCGCTTTACATTACAATTTCTAATGAATAATAAACACAAAATAATAGTCGCTGTAACAGGAGCTAGTGGAGTAATTTATTCAAAAGTTTTATTTGATAAATTATTGAAATTAAATAATCAAATAGAAAAAATTGGAGTGATAATGTCCGATAATGCAAAGTTTATTTGGAAGCAAGAACTTGGAAATACTGATTACAAAAATTACCCTTTTACATTTTATAAAAAAATGGATTTTATGGCTCCTTTTGCAAGTGGATCGGCGAATTACGGGACAATGATAATATGTCCATCATCAATGGGAACAATAGGTCGTATTGCTGGTGGAATCAGCAATGATTTAACAACCAGAGCAGCTGATGTAATCCTGAAAGAAAGGAGAAAACTTATTATTATAGCAAGAGAAACTCCTTTAAGTTTAATTCATATTAATAATATGAAATTAATTACAGAAGCTGGTGGCATTATCTGTCCTGCAAGCCCCTCATTTTATAGCAATCCAAGTACTTTTGAAGAATTAGCTGCCACAGTGACTGATAGAGTATTGACGCTTGCGGGCTTACAGCATGACTCATATAGTTGGAATGAATAACAATAAATTTATGGATTTTATGTTATTGTAATTATAAACAATGAAATTATGTTAGAATTCAGCAAAAAGATCCTTAGTAAAGTTAGTTTTGATAAACATCTTTTTAGAAAAGAACTTGCAAAAAGTGTAAGGTGGTTGAATAAAAAAGAAGTATTAACTTTAAAAATATGGGCACTTACTACATTTTCACAATACAAGAATATTATATTAGAAGTTTTTGATCAAATCTCTTAAAAAAGATTTCCTTGATCAGTAGGTTTTACTTTTCCTAAATGCTTAAATGCAAGTTCAGTGGCTTGCCTTCCCCTTGGTGTTCGCATCAAATAACCCTCCATGATTAAAAAGGGTTCATACACTTCTTCAATAGTGCCTGCTTGTTCACCAACGGCAGTTGCAATAGTTGTAAGGCCAACAGGCCCTCCTTTAAATTTATCAATAATAGCAGATAAGATTCTATTATCCATTTCATCCAGTCCATGTTCATCAACATTTAGAGCGTCTAATGAATATTGAGTGATTTTCATATCAATACTACCATCTCCTTTTATCTGTGCAAAATCCCTCACTCTTCTAAGTAATGCATTTGCAATTCTAGGCGTTCCTCTACTTCTTCTTGCAATTTCCGATGCAGCATCTTTGGAAATACTAATATCCAAAATAGATGATGAACGATTTACAATTTTTGATAATAAATCTAACTGATAATATTCCAATCTGGAATTAATACCGAAACGAGCTCTTAATGGAGATGTAAGTAATCCAGAACGAGTTGTTGCTCCAATTAAAGTAAAAGGATTTATTTTTATTTGAACAGATCTTGCATTTGGTCCTGATTCAATCATAATGTCAATTTGATAATCCTCCATAGCAGAATACAAATACTCTTCTACTATTGGGTTTAATCTATGTATCTCATCTATGAATAGAACATCTTTTTCTTCCAAGTTTGTAAGTAGCCCTGCTAAATCACCAGGCTTATCAAGCACAGGTCCAGAAGTTGTCTTGATGTTTACACCAAGTTCATTTACAATAATATTAGCTAAAGTAGTTTTTCCAAGCCCTGGCGGGCCATGTAAGAGCACGTGATCTAAAGCATCTTCTCTTTGTTTTGCTGCTTCTATAAAAACTTTAAGATTATCAACTATTTTATCTTGTCCTTCAAAATCAGCGAATAGTTTAGGACGTAAAACCTGTTCTATCTCAAATTCTTCATTCGCGTCGCCCTCCTCTATTTCATGATTTTCATTCATATACCAGCAAAAGTAAGCATAAAAAAAGGGTCAGAATAATCTGACCCTTTAAAATATATCAACAATACGATTTTATGTGTGTAAGTGTTTAGACTCATCTAAGAAGGGATGATTTTTAGCTTCTAAAGGTTCCTTTGTTAAAGTATTTAAAGTTAAGTAAATTAATAATCCCGCAAATCCTAACCCTATTCCTATCTCAGTAAAGCCAATATGACCATGTGTCCCTAAAGTTCCGGGAGCTACTAACAAATAAGAATTAAGCCAGTGCCCAACTAATATTACACAACTTACAAAAATTAATCTGCTATTATTTCTTTTTGCATCTCTACTCATTAATAAAATTATAGGGAAAAGAAAATTAATAAGCATACTGAACCAGAATAAGAACTTGTAGTTTTCAACTTCAAGCCTTGCGGTATAATAAGTTACTTCTTCAGGAATATTAGCATACCAAATTAACATGAATTGAGAAAACCACATATAAGTCCAGACTAAAGAGAAGGCAAATATCCATTTTCCTAAATCATGAATATGATTTTCATTCACATCTTGTAAATATCCTTTCCTTTTTAGATAAAGTGCAAATAAAAAAATTGTAGTAAAACCAATTGCACTCCATTCAGCAAAAATATACCAACCAAAAATAGTTGAGAACCAGTGGGTATCAATTGACATAATCCAATCCCAAGAAGCCATAGCAGAAGATACTGCAAAAAAGACCATGAACCAAGCTGAAGTACTAACGCCTTTAAAGTGAATTCCTGACCCTACTTGCTTATCCTCAAGAAGAGATAATGATCTTAATTTCTTAGCAAAATAATTCCATCCTAATAAGTAAATTATCGTTCTAATAATAAAGAAAGTAGCGTTTAAATAAGGTTCTTTACCTGCTATTATGCGATCATAATGTTCACTCGCAGGATTCATAACACCCTCATGCAGCCAGTGGTAAATATGATTCCAATGCATAATGGAAGCAATCATAATTAATAACATAATTCCACTAAACACCGGAAGTGCTCCCATAATTGCTTCTGGAACTCTCTTAAGTACAATTGACCATCCTGCTTCAGCAACATATTGTAAGGCCACAAAGAAGACTGCGAATACTGATATTCCCAGGTAAAAATAGGTGTTGAATAAAAGTGCAGGCCAAGCCCCATGAGGATTTGAAACAAATCCAAAAATTAATGCAGTAAGCCCAATAGCCATAAGTGCCATTGAAAGATTCTTTGCTTTTTTATCTATTGTAAACATTCTATTTCTATTTTATTCTTGTCCGTAATGTTGTAATTTCTCTTGCACATAAAGTACAATCTTCCATCTTTCTTCTTCGGTAATTTGAGAAGCATGAGGTCCCATAGCATTTAAACCATAAGTAATTGCATGAAAAATATGACCTGCTTTTAAATCACACATTGGGACGCCACATCTTCTTTTTAATTTAGCATCATTATAAGCAGGAACTGCAGAATAAATTGCATGTTTAATAGTTCCGTCTCCAGAACCAGTTTTTCCATGACAATGCTGACAAAACATGCTATAAAGCGCTTCTCCATCAGCTAAATTTTTCTCATTATTTTCAAGTGGGTTTTTTGCTAAATTTCCTGCAGCTAAATACCCATCTAAAGTATTCTCATAATTAAAAGTTACTAGATTTCCTCTTGAAATAGTTCCTGCTACAGGAAGTCCATCAAAATTTTCTATAGCATGTTCCCCGTAAGTCTCTATACTTGGAGAACGGTACATATTTGGCATATATTCATATCCAGGACTAGAATCCCCTCCGCAAGAAGAAAAGAATATCACGGCTACAATAAATACGATTGTTGTTAATACTTTATTCATGATTAAGCATCTTTTTCATTAATTTCAGAAGCACCGGTTTTAGTAAGTATCTTTTTTATCTCAGATACATCACCTTCAACCTCAATCTCCATTAAAAATTTATCATCTGTAGTTCTTGGGTCTGGACTTGAAGATTCTCCTCCAGGAAATAACCCGCATCTTATCAAATAAGTAATAGACATCAAATGGGCAGCAAACATTACCGTACATTCAAACAAGATAGGCACAAATGCTGGCATATTATGATAGAAAGTCCAGTTTGGTTTTCCTCCAATATTTTGAGGCCAATCAATAATCATAATATTATAAATCATTAACGCTCCTAAAGACAATCCTATACAGCCATATATAAAAGCGGTAATGGCCATTCTTGTTTCTTTTAACCCTAAAACTTTGTCCAAACCATGTATTGGGAATGGAGAGTAAACTTCCTTAATATCAATATTTTTTGAGCGAATTTCCTTTGCTGAAGACAACAATATCTCTTCATCATCAAATATACCGTAAATTGTTTTTGTACTCATTATTTATTGTTTTTATGTTCGGAACCAGAAGATTTAAGTATCGTTTTAAGTTCTGCTTGAGCAATTACTGGGAATGTTCTTGAATACAAAAGAAATAAAGTAAAAAAGAATCCTATTGTGCCTAAGAATATACCAATATCTATAAAGGAAGGGGAAAACATTGTCCATGCTGTTGGTAAAAAATCTCTATGTAATGAAGTAACAATAATCACAAATCTTTCAAACCACATTCCAATATTTACAAAAATAGAAAGGATAAATGTTGCAACAAATGATGTTCTGATAGATCTAATCCAGTAAAGCTGAGGTGTTAACACATTACAAGTCATCATTATAGCATATGCCCACCAATAAGGCCCTGTGGCTCTATTTAAAAAAGCATATTGTTCAAATTCAACGCCTGAATACCAAGCCATAAATAGTTCAGTAATGTAAGCAGTCCCTACCAAAGAACCAGTTAATAAAATAATTACATTCATATATTCAACATGCTTAATTGTAATATAGGATTCTAAACTAACTACTTTACGCATAATAATCAGTAGTGTTTCTACCATAGCAAAGCCCGAAAATAAGGCCCCCAAAACAAAGTATGGAGGGAAAATAGTAGTGTGCCATCCAGGGATAACAGAAGTAGCAAAGTCCATTGATACAATTGAATGTACCGAGAACACAAGTGGAGTTGCTAATCCTGCTAACACTAATGATACTTCTTCAAACCTTTGCCAATGCTTAGCTCTACCACTCCAACCAAAAGAAAGAAATGAATACAATTTCTTTTTCATTGGAGAAATTGTTGCGCTCATTCTATCTCTTATCATGGCAAAATCAGGGATTAATCCAATGTACCAAAACACCACTGAAACAGATAAATAAGTAGAAATTGCAAATACATCCCAAAGTAGTGGTGAATTAAAATTCACCCAAAGTGATCCAAACTGATTTGGGATTGGCAATACATAGAAAGCTAACCAAGGTCTACCCATATGGATTAAAGGGAATAATCCTGCCTGAACAACACCAAAAATAGTCATTGCCTCAGCTGAACGATTAATTGCCATTCTCCATTTTTGACGGAATAATAAAAGTACTGCTGAAATTAATGTTCCTGCATGCCCAATTCCAATCCACCAAACAAAGTTAGTAATATCCCATGCCCAGTTAACAGTTTTATTCAATCCCCAAGCTCCAATTCCCGTTCCTATTGTATAGGCTATACAAAGTACCCCCCAAATGAAAAGTGCTAATGATAAAGAAAATAATATCCACCAATATTTATTAGCTTTCCCTTCAACAGGAAGAGCTACATCTTTTGTAATATCATGATAAGTTTTATTACCTAAAACTAATGGATCTCTAATTTCTGCTTCTTTTTGCATAACGATAGATTAAGCTTTATTTCTAATTTTTGTTTGATAAAATACAGACGGGTCTGTATTTAAATGTTCTAATAATTTGTATGCTCTTGGTTCTTTCTTAAGAGCTTG
>JAYZYW010000016.1:0-42431 GCA_036139835.1 Bacteroidota bacterium | reverse complement strand
AAAGACAATGTACAGCTTCAGAGATTAATAAAAGATATTTTGAGGAGGATCTTGAATCATTAAGAGAGAGAAGATTACTAAATGAAAAATCAAGGTTAGCAGAGTTAAATAAAACGTCAAAAAAAAATTCAATTACAATACCTATTGTGTTTCATGTTAATGATAATGTAAATCCTCAGAAAGTAACTTTAGCTCAAGTACACTCAGCTGTTGATATTTTAAATGAAGATTTTAATGGACAGAATCCAGAATTTAACAATCTACGTCCAGAGTTTCAGAGTATTGCAGCAAATATTGAAATCACCTTTTGTTTGGCTTCCATAGATCCTAATGGTCTTCCTACTAATGGAGTGACTTATCATTATAATGATTATAATGGCAGGGAACCTAATGGCTATGGGTCTTCAGTGAAATCAGTATCTGTTTGGCCATGCGATAAATACCTTAATGTTTGGATAGTGAATAAAGTTGAAGATGATAATGATTTGTATTGGTCTGGTTGGGCATTTTATCCATCTACAAATCTAGCTGATCAGGGACTTGATGGAATTGTATATAATCATAGATACTTAGGGTATGGTGAAGGATCTTCTGAGGTTTCAGGACCTAGCTCATGGCAAGCAAAAATGGCAAGAGTACTTACCCATGAAATTGGACATTATTTAAATCTTATGCATACATTTAATAATAACTGTAATGCTCCTGATGATGAGGTTACTGACACTCCACCATTGGTTTCTAATACAGGTAATTGTCAACAGTCAGGCCCATTCTGTCCTGGAGTTACAATCATAAATGACGAGAATTATATGGATTATTCTCCTTGTCCATCAATGTTTACAGAAGGGCAAAAAACAAGAATGCTTGTCACATTGAATTCTACTGTAGGTTACAGAAATAATTTATGGTCAGCTGCTAATTTAAATGATGTAGGCTGTCAATCAGTAACAGCTATAGATAATGAGATCTTACATAAAAAGAAACTTCTTAAAGTAATAGATCTTCTAGGAAAAGAAACACAACAAGCTAACCAACTGCTATTTTACATCTACGATGATGGAACAGTAGAGAAAAGAATAGTTATAGAATAAACGATTAACAATAAACTAAGATGAAAAAACTACTACTTATATTACTTTTCTCACCGCTATTTACGAAAGCACAACAAACAATAAATAGTAGTATAATGCATAATAATTTACAAAGAGATTATATTTTATACGTACCTGCAATATATAATTCAAATAATTCTACCCCTCTAGTTTTTAATTTTCATGGATATACGTCTAATGCGAATGATCAAATGTGGTATGGTGATTTTAGATCATTAGCGGATACTGCAAATTTTATTATTGTTCATCCTATGGGTACTGTAGATAATACAGGAACAACACACTGGAATGTAGGTTGGGGAGCTAGTACAGTAGATGATGTTGGATTTGCCGCTGCTTTGATTGACAGTTTATCTGTGAATTATAATATTGATGATAATAGAATTTATAGTACGGGTATGTCAAATGGTGGTTTTATGAGCTATCATCTAGCTTGTAATTTAAGTGATAGAATTGCAGCTATAGCATCGGTAACAGGATCGATGTCATCATTTACATACTCTACATGTAATCCATCTCACCCTACTCCAATAATGGAGATTCATGGAACTGCTGATCTAGTTGTTGATTATAGCTCCATCCCCAATGTTTTAGACTACTGGATAGATTATAATGATTGCAATACTCAAGGCAGTTGGATAACTATACCAGATATTAATATAATGGATGGTAGTACAGCGGAGCATTGGGTATGGAATATGGGATTAAATGGCGTAACAGTAGAGCATTATAAGATTATTAATGGTGCTCATACTTGGCCAGGAACTGTTTTTGCGTCTGCTGGAACAAATTATGATATTGATGCCTCTACTGAAATATGGAAGTTTTTTTCTCAATATGATATCAATGGATTAATTGGAACAAGTACTTTAATAAATGATAAAACTACAAAAAACAAGAATCTAGTAAAAATAACTGATATTTTAGGAAGAGAAACTAAAGGAATTAACAACGCAACATCTTTCTATATCTATGATGACGGAACAGTAGAGAAGAAAATAATTGTTAAATAAAAACCCACTCATTGAGTGGGTTTTTGTTTTGAAAGTGGTGCTACCAAGATTCGAACTAGGGACACATGGATTTTCAGTCCATTGCTCTACCAACTGAGCTATAGCACCAACTTACTTGGGGTGCAAATTTAATTGTTTTTTTTATTTGAAAGAATATTTTATGCAAATCATCATATCGGAATGTAATTTTATATTTTTGGCAAAAATTCACATTCTTTGAAACTTGTAATTGATATAGGGAATACTCGCACTAAACTTGCTCTTTTTGAAGGTAAAGATGTATTTGCGAGATCAAATATCAATGAGTGTCGTCTTAAAAGTCTTCAGGAATTTGTTTCTAATAAAGACGTGTCAGCTACTATTATCTCATCAGTTAAAGAAATTAATTCCGAAATATTAAGTATTTTAGATTATTATAAGGGATTCATTTTATCCAAAAATACCCCTGTTCCAATTAAGAATAATTATAAAACCCCTAATACGTTAGGTAAAGATAGATTAGTGGCAGTGATTGGAGCACTTTATTTATATCCTAAAAAAGATATTATAGTGTTTGATGCAGGCACTTGTTTAACAATCGATTTTGTGAGTGCTAAAGGAGAATATATTGGAGGGAGAATTTCCCCTGGTATTGAAATGCGATATAAAGCGTTACATACTTTTACGGATAAGTTGCCGTTAGTTCAAAAAGAAAAAACTACTTCTATTATTGGTGATGATACAACTTCTTCTATTTCCTCAGGAGTTCAACAAGGTATTTTAGCTGAGGTTAATTCCATAATATCAGAGTATAGATCGAAAAACCCAGATACTGTTGTTGTAATAACTGGAGGAGATTCTTTTTTCTTTGAAAAGGAATTAAAAAATGGCATATTTGCAAACCCAAATTTAGTTTTAGTTGGGTTAAATGAAATATTAGATTTTAATGAATAAATTATTAAGTATAGTGTTTGTAATTTTTGGTTTTTCAATCCAGCTTGAAGCACAGACTGCTACAAGCTCTCCTTATTCTCGTTTTGGTTTAGGAGAGTTGCAACAAAATATTTTTTCAGATTTCAATGCTTTTGGAGGAACTTCTACAGCATTAAGTAACACAAAAAGTGTAAATCCTACTAATCCTGCTAGCTACACCTCTTTCGCTCCTAATTCTTTTTTGTTATCTACAGGAGGATGGCATCAAACTACAAAAATAGAGAATGCAACTGCTGCGCAAATAGCAAATAATAATGGATTTAGCCATTTAGTTTTAGGATTTCCTTTAGGCAGCAAAATTGGAGCAAGTTTTGGTATGATTCCTTTTAGTAATACGGGTTATGAGATTAATATTCGTGATACAGAGTATAATACTGATAAGAACTATTATGGGGATGGAGGAATCAGTAAAATTTATTTTGGGGGTGCTTATGAACTATTTAGTAGTTTATCAGTTGGGGTAAATGCTTCTTATTTATTTGGAGGACTTAATAGAAGGAAGCAATTAATTTATGATGATGAATCCTTTTTGAATAGTCGTTCAAACAGTAAAATAAACTTACAAGGATATTATTATGAATTAGGACTTTTATATAAAAAAACATTAAATGAATATGATAAATTTTCAATAGGACTCACAGCTAATAATAATTCCTCAATAAGGGCTAAAAAAACTGAATTAATTGAATCTTTTGAGTTTTCAGGATTTTTTGAAGTCCCAAAAGACACTTTTATAAATTCTACTGAGTGGGGTGATGTAACTTTACCAAAATATATTAGCGCAGGTATTTCGTACAATAAAGACAAGAAATGGCTTTTTGCAGCCGACTATAGTATTCAAAATTGGGCTGAATATAGTATGTTTCATGAATCGGATAATTTAGTCAATAGCATGAGGATTTCTGGAGGCATGCAATATACTCCTGAATATAATTCGATTACTAAGTATTATAAAAGAATGGATTATAGGCTTGGAGCTTCTTATAGCAATACTCCTTTGCAGTTTGAAGATAATCAGCTTAAGGAAATTAATGTGAGTTTTGGTTTTGGAATACCTGTAAAAAAGTCAAGAACAAAATATAATTTCTCCTGTATTTTCGGGCAGAGAGGAACTACAGAGAATAATTTGATTAAAGAACAATTTGTAAGATTAGGATTAAGTATTTCTTATGATGGAATTTGGTTTGTAAAAAGAAAATATGATTAATACAATGGTGAAAAGAATAGTAATATTAGTAATAGCAGTTTTTGCAGTTTTAAGTGCAAATGCTCAAAGTAAATATGGGAAAAACAGTTCTGATAGTTTGTTATGTAGAGAGAATCTTTCACTTTACAGAGAGTCTTATAAGCATAAGAATTATGCTGATGCTTTAACCCCTTGGAGATGGACATTTAATAATTGTCCTCAAGCAAGTGGCAATATTTATAAAAATGGGCCTAAAATAATTAAGGAAAAAATGAAAGCTGATAAAGTAAATAAAGCAGCTTATATTGATACTTTAATGATGGTTTTTGATCAAAGAATACAATATTTCGGGAAAGAAGGATATGTATTAGGACTTAAAGGATTTGAATTAGTATTGCTTGATAAAGGAAGAAGCGCAGAAGCTCTTGGTTATTTAAAACAGTCGTTAGATTTAGAAGGTGATAATGCTTCTGTTCAAGCGGTTTATGGTTATATGAAAGCAATGGTAAATCTTGAGAAATCAGGCGATAAAACAAAATCTGATGTATTAGCGGCGTATACTGTGGTATCTGAAATTATTAACTTTAATATTGCGAACGAATCAAAAGCAACCAAGAATTTTGTAAAGTATTCCGAAAAGGTTGAAGATTTATTCACTCCTTATGCTAATTGTAATGATTTGATTGACCTCTTTGCTTATAAGCTTGATAACTTAGGGAAGGATCCTGTAAATGCTTTAAAAAATATTATAGGAGTATTGGAGTCTAAAGACTGTACATCTATGGATTTATTTTTTAATGCATCAAGTAGATTATATGAATTAGAACCATCCGCATCTTCTGCTGCTCAGATGTCAAAACTGAGTATTGTAAAAGGAAAAACATCTGATGCTATAGCATTTGCAAAAAAGGCAATTGAGGTAGAAGAAGATACAAACACAAAAGCAAAATATTATTTGGCATTGGCGGACGCTTACCGTTCTGCTGGATCTTACTCATCTGCCAGAGGTGCGGTTTATAGCGCCTTGAAGTTAAGAAGTGGTTGGGGTGAAGCGTATCTAAACTTAGGCAATATATATGTATCGGGTGCTAAAAGTTGTGGTAGTAATTTTGAAACCCAAACAGTATATTGGGTAGCAGTTGATGCTTTTAAGCAAGCTTTGTCAGATGCTGAAACAAGAGATAGAGCATCTAAAAGTATTAATACATATTCAAAGTATTTCCCTACAAAAGAGAATTGCTTTTTTAATGGGATAACACCTGACAGTAAGCACATTGTAGAGTGTTGGATAAATCAAACTACTATTGCTCGTACTAGTGATTAAACTTAAAATATGCGACTTTTTTTATTTCTAAGTTTTATCCTTTTCTCATGTTCTAATGACCCTGAATTGGTAAAAGAATTTATTGAAACAGAAAATTTTCCAATTGAAAAAATTGAAGGTGCAGAAATGTTGCATACTGAAAATGGGGTGCTAAAGGTGAAAATACTTGCTACTACTATAAAGAGATTTAAAGATATTAGGCCACAATTAATATTTTCTAATGGACTTGAAGTTATTTTTTATAATGATTCAGGATTAGTAAAATCTATACTAATAGCAACAAATGCTGAAGTTGATGAGCTTAACAATATAATGACTGCTTCAGAGAATGTTCTCTTGACATCTTCAGAAGGAAAAAAATTAGAGACAGAGGAACTTATTTGGGATGAAAAGAAAAATAAAATTTATACTGAAAAAAAAGTTATTATTACAACTGGGAAAGAAGTGATTGAAGGGGAGGGTTTTGAGTCAAATCCTGATTTTTCTGAATATTCGATTTCGAAAATTCATGGAACATTTAATTTTGAAGCTTCAACTGAATAATCTTTATTATCTTTACAATATGCTTCTTGCTACTGCACTTCTTTCTCTATTGTTTTCAGCTTTCTTTTCCGGAGTTGAAATTGCTTTTATTTCAGCGAATAAACTTCAGCTAGAATTAGATAAGAGTAAAGGAAAATTTTCATCAAAAATGATAGCGTTTTTTGGAAAAAATGAATCAGATTTTATAACCACTATCCTTGTTGGGAATAATATTGCTTTAGTAGTTTATGGAATCGTTATGACTCAGATACTTACTCCAAAATTAGAATTATTTGTTAGTTCCCATTTTGTGTTATTATTGGCGCAAACAATCATTGCTACATTAATTGTTTTAGTAACAGCCGAATTTTTGCCAAAAGCAATTTTCAGAATATTTCCAAATCAAATTTTAAATATTTTTTCAATTCCTATTTGGTTATTGTTTGTTTTATTGAGGCCAGTAGCAATTTTGATGTTAAAGACAGTAAATTTTTTATTAAAATATGTTTTAAAACAAAATATTCCTGAGGATAAGCAGGTTTTTGGAAAAACAGAGTTAGATGATTTTTTGAGTAATGTAAGGTCAGCTGAAGGAGCGGAAGATACTCGTGTTGAAGTGGAAATGCTTCAAAATGCATTGTATTTATCTGAAAAGAGAGTGCGAGAGTGTATGATTCCAAGAACTGAAATTGTTGCTATTGATATTCTATCTTCAATGGATGAAGTAAAAGCAAGGTTTGTTGATACCAAATTGTCAAAACTGTTAGTTTTTAAGGGAAATATTGATAAAATTATTGGTTATGTTCATTCGTATGACTTATTTAAATCTCCTAAAAATTTAAAATCAGTATTGTTGCCATTGCCATTTGTGCCAGAAAGTATGCAAGCAATGGAACTCTTAAATCAATTTATTGAAAATAATAAGGGAGTTGCGGTAGTTCTTGATGAGTTTGGGGGAACTTCCGGTATGATTACTATTGAAGATGTTACTGAGGAAATTGTTGGTGAAATTGTTGATGAACATGATGTTGATGAAGTAACTGATCAGCAAATAGACGAAACAACGTTTCTCTTCCTTGGAAGAAGTTATGTTGAGGATATTAATAAGAAGTATAATTTAGAATTGCCTGAATCGGATGAATATGAAACTATTTCAGGTTTACTGCTAGATTACTTGGAGAAAATTCCTGAAAAAGAGGATGTAATTGAGTTTAAAGACTACCAGTTTACAATTACAAGTGTAAACAAAACAACAATTCAGGCAGTGAAATTAATTGTCTATGATAGATAGAAATTGATTTTAGATTGGGATTTTTATATCTAAAATAACAATTGTATATTCGCAGACTTTAATAAAATCAAAATAAGCAGAGATGGCAACACTTCAAAATATTAGAAATAGATCAGGTTTATTATTAGCGGTCATTGGAATTGCAATGCTAGCTTTTATTTTAGGTGATTTATTAAAATCAACTAATTCGGGTGGAGGTAACGGCATACATGCGGGGCAAGTACTTGGTGAGGATATTTTAATACAAACATTTCAGAAAAAGGTAGATGAAGGTATTGAAAATTGGAAAGCACAGAATCAGCAAGCTACTCCAACACAAACTACTATTGCTCAAATTAGGGATCAAATTTGGGAGCAGTATGTAAAAGAGTTAGTGATGGAAAATGAATTTGAAGAATTAGGAATTGATATTTCGAATCAGGAATGGGTTGATCGAATTTCAGGATTTAATGTGCATCCTGAAGTAAGTGCAATTCCATTATTTCAAGACCCTGTAACTGGTGTTTTTGATGGAAATAGAGCTATCCAATATTTGCAGGGATTTGATCAAGATGAAACTGGACAGTCTCTTACTCAATGGATTCGTTTTCAAAAATATTTAATTAATTTAATTAAAAATTCAAAATATAATTCATTAGTAGGAAAGGCAATGTTTACTACTAATGAGGAAGCAAAAAATGATTTTAATTCAAATACTAAAAATGTTACATTTAATTATGTTGCTATTCCATTTGCATCAATTAATGATGTTGATGTAGAACCTGTTGATAGTGAATTAGAAGCTTATTATTCTGATCATAAATCTGAATATGAACAAGAAGCTTCAAAAGATGTTGATTTTGTAGTTTACACTGTAGTCCCATCAGCAGAAGATGACGCTACAACAAAAGCGGAAATTATTGATTTAGTTGCTGATTTTGAAACTTATGATGATTATGAATTAATGGCAAGAAGAAATTCTGATAATACAAATTCAAGGTTTGTATATACTACTGAGGATGGACTGCAAGATCCGAAATGGAAAAAGTTATTTAATGCCAAAAAAGGAACAGTTTTTGGACCTTATTTAACTAGTCCAGGAGTTTACAGAATTGCTAAACTTGCAGAGGTGCAATATCGCCCTGATTCAGTAGAAGCAAGACATATTTTAATAAAGCCAACTCAAACAATGAGTTTAGATTCGGTTAATAAAAAGATTGATGTTTTAAAATTAGCTATTGAAGGGGGGGCTGATTTTGGTGTGCTTGCTAGGCAAAATTCTGAGGATGAAGGTTCTGCAATTAAAGGTGGTAATTTAGATTGGTTTGAAGAAGGACAAATGGTTGATGAATTTAATGAAGCTTGTTTTACTTCTAAAAGAGGCGATTTATCGGTGGTAACATCACAGTTTGGGGTTCATCTAATTGAAGTAACCAAAATTAGTAAATCAGTTAAGAAAGTTAAGATTGCATATATTGATAGAAATGTTGAGCCAAGTACTGAAACATTTTATTCGTACGAATCTCAAGCAACTCAATTCGTAGGCAAAATTCTTAATGAAGGAGTTGATTTTGACACATTAATTGCAACTAATAATTTGGTAAAAAGAAGTGATAATAAGGTTACAGTTAACAAACAAACTATTGCAGGCTTACCTAATTCTAGAGAAATGGTAAAATGGATGAATACTGCTGATGTTGGTTCTGTTTCTGAACAAGTATTTCAGTTTGACAATTCATATGTGGTTGCCTATGTAACAAAGGAGTATGCTGAGGGGGTGTCAGCATTAGAGGATATTAAAGAAGAAATTACAGCTTTAGTAATAAAAGAAAAGAAAGCTGCAAAAATTTTAGAAAGTATTACAACTTCTGATTTAGCTTCAATTGCAAGTGCATATGAGACTACAGTTGTGAGTGACCAAAAAGCGACATTTGCAAATTTAAGCATACAGGGTATAGGTTATGAACCAGAATTAGTCGGTGGTATTTTTGCAAATAAGGTAGGCATTGTTTCATCTCCTATTACAGGTAGAAATGCGATTTATATTGTTGAAGTTATTGATATTGATGAAACATCATCAAATGGAGATTTTTCTTCACAAAAATCAAAGATTCAAACACAAGCAAGTTCTTATGCAAATAGTGCATCATACAATGCATTAAAAGCAGCTGCGGATGTGCAAGACAATAGAGCAGATTTTTATTAAGAAGAAAACGAAATGAAAAAGATACTCTTCAGAAATGACGAGTATCTTTTACCTTAATATTTGTAAACGATAAGAGTCTAGGTTTAGGAAGATAAAAAGTAAGATTGTAAAGCCAACTAAAGAGGACCCCCCATAACTAATAAACGGTAAAGGAATTCCAATTACTGGAAGTAGTCCAATTGTCATACCTATATTAATAACAAAGTGCAAAAACAGGATAGTAGCGACACTATAGCCATAAATTCTACTAAAGTTTGATCTTTGCCTTTCAGCTAAAAAGAGGACACGCATCAGTAATCCAATAAATAAGATCATAAAAAAAAGACTGCCTAAGAAGCCCCATTCTTCACCAATAGTACAGAAAATAAAATCAGTACTTTGTTCAGGCACAAAATCAAATCGTGTTTGAGTTCCATTTAAAAATCCTTTTCCCAAAAAACCACCACTACCAATTGCAATTTTGGATTGTATTAAGTTGTAACCCGCTCCTTGAGGGTCAATTTCTTTGCCTAGCAAGACATTAATTCTTGTTCTTTGGTGAGGAGCTAATACTTCATTGAAAATGTAATTAACACTAAAAATAAATGATATGGAGATAATTAATATGCTTATCAGAGCAATGATTTCTTTCTTCTTTTTTTGAGATAATAGTATGAGTAGTATAATAATTCCTCCAAAAATGCTAGTTAACAGTAATTTTTCAATCAATAATGTCATTATAAAAAGAACGCCAATTAGAAATCCGAAGATTAGGATGTTTCCTGATAACCCTTCACGATAAAGTACAAATACAAAAGCAGCAAAAACTAGCGCTGTCCCTAAATCATTTTGTAAGATAATAAGTAAAAAAGGGAGTAATATTACCCCATAAGTTTTAAGTCTTTTTAGTAAGGATATTTTTTTAAAATGGATATTATTATAATACTTAGCTAGAGCTAATGCAGTTGTAAATTTTGCAAATTCTGCAGGTTGAAATTTAAATGATCCTATCTCAAACCATGAGGTAGATCCTCCAACGACCTCTCCTTTAAAGAGTACCCCAATTAGAAGTAAAATCATGCTAATATAAAAGAGGTAGGATAGGGAATAGTAAAACTTCCAATCAATGATCAAGGTTAAAAAAGCAACAAGGCAAGAAATAACAATAAAAAAAAGTTGTTTCCCATATCTTGACGTAAGATCAAGGGAGAAAGAGGTGTCATCATTATATTGTGAAGCATAAATACTTGTCACACCAAAAAGGATAAGCAACACATAAAGCAAGATGCTTACTTTATCAATATTGGCAAAAATGTTTTTTGCTTTCCTCATTTCTTGGATATTAAATTTCCGTTTAAGATAAAGGTTTCTTGGGCTGTATTTGTGATTGTTTTATTCAGATATTTCTCTATCATTAGGGATCCAATTGGAACAGCCCAAGTAGAACCCCATCCTCCATTTTCAACATAAACAGCAATAGCTATTTTCGGATCATGTATTGGAGCAAAAGCAATAAAAATGGAATGATCTTCTCCATGAGGGTTTTGAGCAGTCCCTGTTTTCCCGCAAATTTCAATTCCAGGAATTTGTGCATTTTGAGCAGTGCCATTTTCCCCTGTTGTTACTTTTTTCATTCCTTCAATAATTGGAGTAAAATATTTTGGTTCAATAGTGCAAAACTTTTTTTCTGTAAAGTTAGTATCAATTGTTTCTTGTTTGGCAATACTCTTTATAATATGAGGAGTGTAGTAAAACCCTCTATTTGCAAGTATGGAGGTTATATTAGCCATCTGTATTGGAGTAAGTAATAATTCTCCTTGTCCAATTGACATAGAGATTATTGTATTTGCATTCCAGCTTCCTCGGTATAATTTTTCAAAATAAGATGATTTTGGAAGCTTTCCAGGGGATCCAGTCAAAAAATCATTATTCATGTAATTGCCAACTCCAAAACTAGCAACATGCTTATTCCAATTATCATACGCTTCAATAGTTGAATTAAACGTGTTGAAGTATTTATCATAAATACTGCAAAAGTATGTGTTACATGAAACTTCAATTCCCTTAATAAGACTAAGAGGCGTTTGATGAGAATGACAACCAACATACTTATCTTTTGCATAACTATATCCATTATCTCCACTACAATTAAAATTCTTGTATTTTGTAATAGAGCCTTCTTGCAGAGCAATTAACCCATTTATAAGTTTAAAGGTAGACCCAGGAGGATATGTGCCTTGTATTGCCCTATTAAAAAGTGGTTTGTTTTTATCTTCTGCAAGTTTTTTGTAGTTCTCTGACCTTTTTCTCCCGATTAATAAATTAGGATTATAAGTTGGTGCCGAAATTAAAGCTAGAATCTCTCCTGAGGAAGGTTCAATAGCTACAATAGCTCCAATCTTATTTTTCATAAGTTTTTCTCCGTATGCTTGTAATTCAATTTGAATCGTTGTTGTTAGTGTGCTTCCAGGAATAGGTAATGTATCAAATTTCCCTTCTTGAAATTTCCCTTGGTCTCTGTTATGAACATCAACAAGTTTTATTGCCATTCCTTTGGTCCCTCTTAATTTGTCTTCATAAGCCGCTTCAACACCACTTACTCCTGCTAAATCTCCCTTAGTATAGTATTTATCTTCTTTGGTTTTTTGTAAATTAACTTCTCCAAGATATCCAATTACGTGTGTTGCTGAGTTAGTTGGGTGTTCACGCATAGTAAGTTTTTGTAAATAAAAACCTGGAAATTCAAATAAATTTTCTCCTAGAGTACTTGAGTTCTCTTTACTGAGATGTTTTATGAAAACACTTTCTTTATATGCTGAATAGTTGACGGCTTTGTTGTAATTTTCAATAAACATTTCTTTTGTAATTTCAACTAGATTGCAAAATTTAAGTGTATCAATTGTTTTGTTTTTTAGCTCTCGTGGGATTATCATTAAATCATAAGCAGGAACATTAGCTACAATTAGATTATTATCTCTATCATATATTAATCCTCTAACAGCTTGCTGAACATCATAACGCAATACATTATTGTTTGCCGAGAATTTGTAGTTATCATTAACTACTTGTATGTAGAATAGTTTCGATAAAAAAACAATTGTAATTAGTAGCATAATTCCAGCAATTACTTTGTGTCTATCTTTGAATTTTATCATTTTTTAGAAAACTTAAATATTTCTAAAATTAAAATAAGGATTAATGTAACTAAACTACTAGCTACTATTTTCTTTAAAATGTGAAAATTAATATTAAGATGTTCCAATATAAATAGAATGTTATTATGGAATAGAATAATCAGCAATGAGAATATAATAAATGATTTGCTCCCAATCTTATTTAAAGTAATTTCATCGGTATCTTCTAAAATATTATGAGGAATTGTAATCTTTGAAATAGCAGATTTAATAAAAGCAATAAAAACGGTTGCCGTTGAGTGAAATCCTAAGCTTCCTCCAAGAAGATCGATAAAAAATCCTATTGTAAATGCGTAAACTAGAAGAAACCATTTTGGCGTTTTTAAAGGCAAACTTATAATTAGCGCCAAGTAAAGATAAGGATTTATATAAGTGAAAAAGAGAATTTCATTTAGAATTAAAACTTGTAGTAAAACAAATATTGGCAGCAACCAAAGATATTTTATGTAGGATTTATTCATCTTGTGTTGTTTTTTCTTTCAAGTAGTAGTTGCTCTTCCGATTCCTTGGAGTGAATTACATATACATACCTTAAATTATTAAAATCCTCAAACAAATTAATATTAATAGTGTAAAACCCATCATCATTATTATTAAAATCAGCTATAATGCCAATATTTATTCCTTCAGGGTATATGTTACTATAGCTATTGGTGATTATTGTGTCTCCAATATTAAGTGGTATATGTATTGGTAAATCGCTAATTGTAGCAGTTCTGTAATCAAACCCTTCCCATGTTAAAATTCCAGTATGCATGTTTTTCTTCAAGAAAATCCCAGTAGCAGACTTGTTGTGTAATAGTGATATAACTAATGCATAATTCTCACTAACTGAGTGCACAATACCAATCACCCCTTCATTTGTAATAACACCCATTCCATGTTTAATTCCATTTTTACTTCCTTTGTTTAGGGTGATAAAATTATTGCGTTTTTTTACCGAGTTCTTTATGACTTTGGCTGCTATGTAGTTAAAGTTTTTATTTTGCAATAAGGTAGAATCAATAAAGTGCTCATTATTTTGCAATAATGCATGTAGCTTTGCATTTTCTGTGATTAGATAATCATTCGTTGCTTTTAGTCCTAAGTAATCTGAAAGAGAGCTTGTGTAATTGTAGATAGCACTAGTATATTGCATACTAAATTTTACTGTCTTATTTGCTTGGTAGCTGTTATTTTGAAGTAGTAATGCAAGGGAAAATCCTTCTATTAAAATAAATAATAATAGAAATTGATTTAGTTTTATAAATCGTAAAAGATTATGCATTAATACTTTTTACTATCGCATTAAGAATGTGTACCTATCTGTATTTTTAAGAGCAATACCAGTCCCTCTTGCCACAGCTCTTAAAGGGTCTTCCGCAACATATACTGGTAATTTAGTTTTTCTTGAAATTCTTTTGTCAAGCCCTCTAAGCATTGACCCTCCTCCTGTCAAATATAATCCTTCATTATAAATATCGGCAGATAATGCTGGTGGAGTGTTAAATAAGGCACTCATTATGGCTTCTTCAATTTGTTCGATGGAGTTATTTAATGCTCCAGCAATTTCTTTATAAGTTACAATGACCTCTTTTGGAATGCCACTCATTAAATCTCTTCCATGTACCGGATAGTTTGCTGGAGGTTCTTCTAGTTCAGTAAGCGCAGATCCACAATGAATTTTAATTTGTTCAGCCATAATATCACCAATAGCAATATTGTGCCTTGTTTTCATATGATATTGAATGTTTGCAGTTAATTCATCACCAGCAACTCTGATAGATTTGTCACAAACAATACCTCCTAATGAAATGACTGCAATCTCAGTTGTCCCTCCGCCTATATCAATAACCATATTTCCTTTTGGTTCTAATACATCAATCCCAATACCAATTGCGGCTGCCATTGGTTCATGGATTAACCACACATCTTTTGCCCCTGCGTGTTCTGCAGAATCAATTACAGCTCTTTTCTCTACTTCAGTTACTCCTGATGGAATGCAAACCACCATCTTTAATGATGGAGCAACGATGCTTCTTTTCATGCTTAACATCTTGATAAATCCCCTTATCATCTGTTCAGATGCCTGGAAATCAGCAATTACACCATCTTTTAGTGGTCGTAAAGTTTCTATTTCTTTATGTGTTTTTCCATGCATTTGCTGGGCCCTTTTCCCAATAGCAACTACTTCACCAGTTCTAATATTCTTTGCAACAATTGATGGTTCATCTACAACAACTTTATCGTTATGAATAATTAGTGTGTTTGCAGTTCCTAAATCAATCGCAATTTCTTCTTGCATAAAGTCAAAAAATCCCATAATCTTTATTTTTTAGTGTTTAAAATGTCTTATTCCTGTTAGTACCATTGCCATATTGTGAGTGTCGCAATAGTCAATAGATAATTGATCTTTTATTGATCCTCCTGGTTGTATTACTGCCTTTATGCCTGCATTATTTGCTAATTTCACACAATCAGGAAAAGGGAAGAATGCGTCTGACCCCATTATACTTCCGTTTAAATTAAATCCAAAATTATTAGCTTTATTAACCGCTTGTTTTAAGGCATCTATTCTTGATGTTTGCCCTACACCACTTGCTAGCAATTGCTTTCCTTTTACAAATACAATGGTATTTGATTTGGTGTGTTTACAGATTTTTGAAGCAAAAACCAAATCAGTAAGCTGTCTATCAGTTGGCACTACTTTTGTCGCTGTTTTCATATCAGAAATTGCATCTGTTTTTAAGTCTTTATCTTGATGCAATATGCCATTTAATACCGTGCGGAATTGTGTTTTTGATAATGCAACTTCATTCTGCTGTAGCAGGATTCTGTTTTTCTTTTCTTTTAAAATTACTAAGGCATTAGTTGCAAATGATGGTGCAATTAATACTTCATAGAAGAGTTTGCTTATTTCTTTAGCAGTTTCTAAATCTATTTCTTGATTGGTAATAAGCACTCCTCCAAACGCTGATGTTGGGTCTCCAGCTAAAGCTTCTTTCCATGCATTAATAAGTTTTGGTTTGGATGACACGCCACAAGGATTATTGTGTTTTAAAATTACAAAAGTAGTTTCATTAAACTCTGAAATTAAATTTACAGCTGCATCAACATCTAAGAGATTATTATAAGAAAGTTTTTTTCCGTTTAGCTTAGTAAACATAGTATCTAGATCACCATAAAAAGCTCCTGACTGATGAGGGTTCTCCCCATAGCGCAACGTTTTTTTTTCACGGATACTTTTTTTGAATACAGTGGAGTTATCGTCATTAAAATAATTGAAAATAGTAGTGTCATAATGAGAAGATACATTAAATGCATTTCTTGCAAATTTCTTTCTTTCTGTTATAGTTGTATTTGCTCCATTAGTATTTAATATTTCTAAAATCTCAGTATATTGACTCATTTCCGAAACGATTAAAACATCTTTAAAGTTTTTGGCAGCAGCTCGGATTAATGAAATACCACCTATATCTATTTTCTCCATGATATCTTGTTCAGAGGCTCCTAATTTAACTGTTTTTTCGAAAGGGTAGAGGTCAACAATTACTAAATCAAATTCTGGAATATTGTATTGCTCTAATTGTCTTTTGTCAGATTTTAATTCTCTTCTTGATAGAATTCCTCCAAATATCTTTGGGTGTAAAGTTTTTACACGACCACCTAAAATAGAGGGGTAAGTAGTAAGATCTTCAACACGATTTACGCTTATATTTTGTTCTTTAATAAAATTTTGTGTACCACCTGTGGAGTAGATATTTACACCTAATTCGTTTAGTTTCTTCACAATTGATGTTAATCCTTCCTTGTGGAAAACGGAAATTAAGGCATTTTTAATTACTCTTTTTTGGGGCATTTTTCTTTCTTAATACTGTATGCAATTTTACTTAAATCTTAAGGGATTATAAAGCGAAATGCTAGTAAAAGAAAAGATTGTTGATAAGTTGTTTTTATTGTTGATTAAGAAGTTATATAGTCATTTCCTTGCAAATATTTAAAGCATCTTGAATGGAGCTAATATTTTTTACTCTTATTGATAGCTTCCCTTTGTGCTCTTTCATCTTACAGTTAGCAATATTGCGCTTTAAAAATTCTAATGTAAGTTTGAAGGCGTCTGAGTTGTAATAATTTGAATCTTCCTGAGAAGGAAAATATGAACACATACTATCATTTTTAAGAATGATACGCTCAAAGCCGATTTGTTTTGCTAACCATCTTAATCTAAGTGCATTACAAATATTAGAAATTTCTGAAGGGACACTGCCAAATCTATCGTTTAGTCTTTCAATAAAAGCAGTAACTTCTTCCTCATTCGTAAAATTATTAAGCTCCTTATATAAGTTTAATCTTTCACTAATATTACTTACATAAGTGTCAGGAATTAGTATTTCTAAGTCGGTATCTAGTTTGCAGTCTTTTACATAAAACTGCTCTTTTTCATCTTTAAAAAGATCTTGGAATTTTTCTCTTTTCAATTCCTCAATTCCTTCATTCAATATTTTTTGATAGGTTTCAAAACCAATATTATTAATAAATCCCGACTGATCAGCTCCTAATAAATCACCTGCTCCTCTGATATCTAAATCGCGCATGGCAATTTTAAAGCCACTTCCAAGTGCAGAGAATTGCTCCAAAGCAATTAATCTTTTTCGACTTCCTTCAGATAATTGATGTAAGGGAGGACTAATTAAATAACAGAATGCTTTTTTATTACTCCTTCCAACCCTTCCTCTCATTTGGTGTAAATCACTTAGTCCGAAATTTTGAGCGTTATTTATAATTATAGTATTTGTATTGGGAATATCAACTCCATTTTCAATAATTGTGGTAGAAACCAATATGTCAAAATCTCCTTCCATAAAGTCGATCATCAGTTCTTCTAGTTTTTTTCCATCCATTTGTCCGTGTCCTATTTTTATTTTAGCATCAGGGCAGAGCCTTTGTAATAGTCCTGCCACTTCTTTAATGTTTTCAATACGGTTATGAACAAAATATACTTGTCCATTACGAGACATTTCATAACTTATAGCGTCTCGTATTTTCTCTTGATTCATACCGATAATAGTAGTTTCTATTGATTGTCTATTTGGAGGTGGCGTATTGATTACCGATAAATCTCTTGCTCCTAAAAGTGAAAATTGTAATGTCCTGGGGATAGGAGTAGCGCTTAAAGTAAGGGTGTCAATATTTTCTTTAAAGAGTTTGAGTTTGTCTTTTATATTTACCCCGAATTTTTGTTCTTCATCAATTATCATTAGTCCTAAATCTAAAAATTTTATATCCTTTCCGACAATTTTGTGTGTCCCAATAAGGATGTCAATTTCACCTCTTGCTAGTTTCTTTAGCGTTTCTTTTTGTTCTTTTAGCGTTTTAAATCGATTAATATAATCTACAGTACAAGGCAGGTGTTTAAGCCTTTTTGTAAAAGTTTTATAGTGTTGTAATGCTAAAATAGTTGTCGGAACTATAATTGCTACTTGTTTGCTATCGGCTACTGCCTTAAATGCTGCGCGTATTGCTACTTCTGTTTTTCCAAAACCTACATCTCCACAAATTAATCTATCCATTGGCATTTCATTTTCCATATCTGCTTTTATATCCGCTGTTGCTTTGCTTTGATCGGGAGTGTCTTCATACATAAATGAAGCTTCTAGCTCATGTTGTAAATAGGTGTCCGGTGTGTATGAAAATCCTTTTTTGAGTTTTCGTTTAGCATAAAGCTGTATAAGATTAAAGGCAATTTGTTTGACTTTTTTTTTGGTTTTTTCTTTGGTTTTTTTCCAGACTGAAGAACCTAATTGATTTACCTTTGGCTCTAGCCCTTCTTTACCAGAGAATTTTGTAATTTTGTGCAAGGAATGTATACTGATATAAAGTATATCACTTTCTTTATAGGTGAGTTTGATTACTTCTTGATACTTCCCATCATTTTTAATTTTGTGGAGCCCCTCAAATCTGCCAATACCATGATCAATATGGGTAACAAAATCACCAATTTCTAAAGACGCAAGTTGTTTTATGGTTATTGCTTGTTTGTCAGTGAATTTTGTTTTTGATTTAAACTTATGATGCCTGTCAAATATCTGATGATCAGTGTATATAGCTTGCTTATTGGTATAATCAATAAAACCTGCATGTAATGAAAATAAAATACATTTGTAGCCAAGCTTTTTTCCTGTGTGTTTAAATATAGCATTAAATCTTTTTTCTTGCTCATCTGATGAACATAGGATGATATTTTGTAGCCCTTCTTTCTGGTTTTTTTTAAAATCCTCTTTTAATAAATCAAACTGTTTATTTATTTTAGTGAGTGAGGTGGTATTTATTTCAATTTTTTTATCTACCTTAAAAAAACTTTGTTGATTATTTTCAATAATCGAAAAACTTTCCAACTCATGCGAGAATTCACGGGCATTTGTAAATAAATGCTCAGGGCTCAAGTGTTGTATTGCGCTTTCTTTCAGTTTTTTGTGTTCCTCTTTTGCTCTTTCAAAATAATCATCAAGTATTCCTTTTGTATAGGTGATGTCTTTTGCCCATATAACAGAATTTTTAGGAAGGTATTCCAACAAGCTAACCTGAGATTTTATGCTCTTTTTTGCTTCAGTATTAGGTATTATTGTAATCTTATTTTCTGTCCCAATTGATAGCTGAGTATTAATATCAAAAGTTCTGATACTTTCAATATCAGTGTCAAAAAATTCCAATCTAAATGGATATTCATCTGCAAAAGAATAAATATCTACAATCCCTCCTCTAATTGAATATTGGCCTGCTTCAATTACAAAATCTGCTTTTTCAAAGTTGAGGTCTAATAGCATTGCTTCCAAGTCATCAACTTCAATTTTATCAGCAGTTTTTAATGTAATGGTATGTTTTTTTAGCTCTTTTCTGCTCACTACTTTTTCTGATAGTGCCTCAGAGTAAGTAACAATTATTGGGTTCCTTTTATGATTCAGTTTATTTAACACTTCTATTCTTAAAAGAATATTAGCATTGTCTGTTTCACCAAATTGATAAGCTCTTCTGTATGACGCAGGAAAAAAGAACACTTCATTTATAAGAAGATTTTCAATATCATTTACAAAGTATGAGGCGGCTTCTTTATCTCTAAAAATAAAAAGATGTGGGCGATTACTTTCTCTAACAACTGCACTTGCTGTAAGGGCAAATGAAGATCCGATTAAATTAGTAAGTTGTATTTTTGCTTGTTCTTTTTCTAATGACGTTTTAATTACATCAGTTTGTTTTGGCTCCCCAAAATAAGTTAATAATGGAGCTTTTGTCCCCAATTAGATAGATTGGATTTCATTCATCATTTTTTTATACCAATCTAATGATGTGTCAAAAGGTTTCCCCCCTCTTATTCTATTAAAATTAATACAAGATAATTTATTATTATTGTCTTCATCCTCACCAACTACACCATTTTTCCCGTGTATTGCACTTTTCACAGCATAGTCAGCTACTGCAAATATGAGTTCCAAATCTGCTTTGTTTGCTTTTGATGACCTTCCAAAATAACCGCTTTTTTGGACTAATATTTTATGAGCATTTAGTCTTTTTCCAAATTGTTTCGCAAACCATTTCCCAGGGTTTAGTTCATCTAATCGTACATGTCCGAATGCATCACGCAAGATAGTTCCTCCTAATTTTTCAGTTTCTTTAATAATTATATCTAGTCCAGCGCCTTCACTTAAAAATATATTTACACAATCGTATTTATCCATTATCTTGTTAAGATGTTGGCATTCTTTGTCAAAAGAAATTTCTTTTTCAGGTAATAATACGGAATGTATATCCCATTTCTCTTTCGTAAGTCCTATCTCAGGAATAAAATGCATATTGTTTAATCTTTTGCGATATTCCAATGCAGTAGCAGCCGTAAGCCATCCGCAATTTCTTCCCATTACTTCATGTATAATTAATTGTCTGTTAGATGTAGTGTTTTCATTTGTTACATTTTCAAAGAATATTGCACCTTGTTCTGCAGCAGTCCAAGCACCTAAAGTTTGCGTAATAGGATAAACATCGTTATCTACTGTTTTTGGTAACCCAACTACTGTTAAATTGTAATTATTTTTTTTTAGATAATTAGATAAGTCTGCTGCTGTTGTATTGGTGTCATCTCCACCAATTGTATGTAAAATTGTCACGCCATCTTTTACTAATTGGTTGGCGGCAACTTCTAGCGGAATTTCACCGTTTACAACATATCCCTTTTTAATACAATCCTCAATATTAGTTAGTTTTACTCTGCTATTGCCAATAGGAGATCCTCCAAATTGATAAAATTTATCAGTATTTTCTAAAAGTGATTTTGGGAAATTAATTGAGTTGCCTAAAAGCAGCCCTTTGTAGCCATTTAAGTATCCAATAATTTCTGCATTAGGGTAGTCTCTTAAGTAGTTTTCAGTCAATCTTCCTATTGCTGCTGCTAAACAAGGAGCTATTCCTCCTGATGTTAGAAATGCAATCTTCATTTGGTTAGTTTATTATTGCAAATATCTAAAAATTTAAAGTATTTGATGGAAAAATAATCTTTACTTTGCAGTTAGTTTTTAAGGATTCAATGTATACAGTTTTTAAATTTGGAGGAGCATCAACAAAAGATGTAGAAAGCATAATTAATGTTGGTGAGATTCTAAGTCCTTATGAAAATGATGAATTGGTGATTATTTTTTCAGCAATGGGTAAGGTTACTAATATGCTTGAAAATGTAGTGGAATCTTATGTCCAAAAAAACACGGATCTGTTTATTGTGTTCCAAAAAGTGAAAGATTTTCATGCCAATATCTTAAATAAATTATTTGATGAAAAACATGCCATTTTTGATGAGGTAAATAATCTATTTGTTGAGATTGAATGGGTTCTAGAAGAACAGCCGAATCAAGATTATTCTTATGATTATGATCAAATTGTTTCGATAGGGGAATTTTTGTCTACTAAAATAATGAGTGCTTATTTGCAGCAAATTGGGTTTGAGAATTGTTTATTTGATGCCCGTGATTTAATTAAAACTGACAATTCGTATAGAAATGCAAAAGTAGATTGGGAAAAAACAACAACTTGTATAAAAACCCAGATAAAAGGAAAACATTGTATTACTCAGGGTTTTTTAGGATGTACTTCGGAAAACTTCACTACTACATTGGGTCGAGAAGGAAGTGATTTTTCTGCAGCAATTTTGGCCTTTTGTTTGGAAGCAAAAGAGGTGGTAATTTGGAAAGATGTACCTGGAATGATGAATGCAGACCCTAAGCATTTTGAATTTTCTAAATTGTTAGAAAAAATATCTTTTGATGAGGCTATTGAGTTGGCTTATTTTGGTGCAAAAGTGATACACCCTAAAACTATACAACCACTTAAAAAGAAACAAATCCCCTTACTTATCAAATCATTTTTAAATCCTAAAAGTAAAGGATCTCAAATTGCGGAAGGTGTTACAACTTCTCCTGCAATTCCTTCTTTTATTATAAAAGAAAATCAGATTTTGATATCAATTTCGGATACTTCCTTATCATTTATTGTGGAAACCCATATAAGTAAAATATTTGCTTTGTTAGCAAAATATGGCGTTAGCGTAAATATGATGCAAAATTCTGCTGTATCTTTTTCTCTTTGTGTTGACGATGATAAATATAAGATTCCTGCATTAATTGCTGATTTACAGGATGACTTTGAAGTGTATTATAATAATAATTTAAGTCTTTGTACAATTCGGAATTACACTAAAAATTCAGCCAAAGATTTTCTAAAACAAAAAAAGGTTTTACTGGAACAGAGATCTAGAAATACACTTCAATTAGTTGTAATGGATATTTAAGTATATTTGCAAAGTTATTTTTTAAAATATGACATCTCAACATACTTTTTACATACCTGTAATGGGAACAGCTTTTACAGCTGATTCTCCCTTAAAGGTTGCACATTATGGTATAAATACTGTCATTGCTTTGGCCGATGATGTTTTGCTAGAACGCTTAAGAAAATATTATAGTAGTTTACATAATTTATCTTATCAGGAGATAAAGAATGACACAAAAGATTATCGTGCAGATAGAATTACTTCTTATCTTAATATGGTCAATAAGGTTGCTTTAGAAAAATTTGAGGAATTTACTTCTGCAACTAAAGATAAATTTGAAGATGTAAAAAAATATTTTACAATGTTACCTGATAGTAGTGATGTAAAGAAAGAATTTAATAGTTTAATTGAAGAGTCATTTAGTTTTGAGGATTTATCCGTTTGGTTAAAAGAAAATTTATCAATAGGAAGTATTGATGTAAATATTATGACAAAAGTTGATAAAACAAATTACTTTAAAAAAGAAGAATTGCCTTCAGAATACAATGATGCTCATGCGGGGCTAAGAGGGTATGCTAATTCTGACCTGGCATCTTCCGTGATTTTTTCAGCAGGAATGAATCCAAGATTGTATGGTTATATTGCGCAGTTTGATGATTTCTTCCCTGATAAAAATGGTTATATTAAAAAGAAAATAATACTTAAGGTATCTGATTATAGGTCGGCAGTTATTCAAGGCAAATTTTTAGCTAAAAAAGGGCTTTGGGTTTCTGAATATCGTATTGAGTCAGGTTTAAATTGTGGAGGGCATGCCTTTGCTACTGAAGGTTATTTGATGGGACCAATCTTAGCAGAATTTAGAGATAGAAGACAAGAATTGATTGATGATACTTTTGCTGTTTGTAAAACAGCATTAGCTGCTAATGAAAGGACAATACCAGATGAAAAATTAGCTATAAAAATTACAGCTCAAGGAGGTGTTGCTACTGCTGAGGAACATAATTTTTTAATCAATCATTATAATTTAGATACTGTAGGTTGGGGGACTCCTTTTTTGTTAGTTCCAGAAGCCACAACAGTAGATAAAGCTACATTGGAACAGTTGCAAAAAGCAAAAGAAAAAGATTTATATTTAAGTAATATATCCCCTCTTGGGGTTCCATTTAATACTCTAAGAAATTCATCTAAAGATATTGAAAAGTTTCAGAAGATTGAAGAAGGAAAGCCAGGGAGTCCATGTCCTAGAAAATTTTTGGCCTTAAGTGATGAGTATGGGACTGAAGGTGTTTGTACGGCTTCTCGACTTTTTCAGAAAAATAAAATTAAAGAACAAGGAATTTCTAATCAGATTACTGAAAAAACTTGTTTGTGTATGGGTTTAGCTGCAACTGCAGTTATTAATTATGGAGTTGAAACTAGAGAAAGCAAAGGGGTGTCTATTTGCCCAGGTCCTAATATGGCTTATTTTTCCAAAGAATTATCTTTGTCTGAGATGGCACATCATATTTATAATGATGCAAAAGGAGTAGTTCGTGCTGATCGACCTAATATTTTTGTAAATGAATTAGGGATGTATCTTAAGTATTTTGCAGCTAAAATTGAGGAACATAAAAATGATTGGAATAGAGCATCTGAAAAAAAGTTAAATGCTTTTGCTGATAATATGAATGAAGGCATTGCTTACTATGAAGAAATGTTTAATTCTATTGAAGATACCTTTATTGACGCAAAAGAATCAGTAAAAAAGTCCTTAAATGATGCTGTGGAACGCATGCAAAAAATGGGACAGGATATATCAATTCTTATTCAGCAAAATCAGAAATAATTTTTTTGAATAAAACTTTCGCAATTTTAATATTACTTTCTGTAGTCCAACCTGCTATATGAGGAGAAAGGATAACGTTGTTACAATTAATTAGATATTGCATATTAGTTGTTATTTTTTCTTTACTTAGGTTTTCAAAGGATGTGTTTTCATATTCCAACACATCCAAACATGCGCCTTTAATGTTACTGTTTTCTAAAGCAGATATTAGATGTTTTGTATTTACACATTTCCCTCTTGCTGTATTTATTAAGTAAATTTTTTTTTGAAAACTATTAATAAAATCCTCATTTACTAAATAGGTAGTTTCTTGTGTTAGCGGTATATGTAAGCTAAGGATATCAGCTTCTTTATAGATGCTTTTCATACTGCTTTGATAAGGGTAGTTATTTAGGTATTTGTCATATGCTAAAATGGTTATGTCAAATCCTTTTAGGATTTCCGCAAAAGCTGAACCATTATTTCCATAGCCAATAATTCCTACTGTTTTTCCAGAGATTTCTATTCCTCTATTTGCTTCTCTGTTCCATTTCCCCTCTCTTACTTCAGCATCACAATTCTTCAGATTATTGAATAAAGAGAGTAGCATCCCCAGGCAGTGTTCTGCTACAGCTTGCCTATTTCCTTCAGCTGCATTATAACATTTTATTCTTTTGCTTTCAGCATACGCTACATCAATATTTTCTAACCCACTTCCTGCTCTTGCAATAAATTTCAGGTTAGGTCCTTTGTTAATAAATTTTTGATCGACATTAAATTTGCTTCTGATAATAATGCCATCATAGTCTTTAATTATTATTTCAATTTCTGATTTGTTTTTTTTGTAAGCTGTATCGCAATGATGATGGAGTTTTTCCAGCTGTTTTTTTAAAAGAGGGTGTACGGTATCAATAAAAAGTATTTTCATTCTAGAGTATTGCTTGCCCGATCCAAAAATAGATAAATAGCCCAAGTACATCATTTATAGTAGTAATAAAAGGACCAGTTGCTAATGCAGGATCAATGTTGTATTTTTTTAATGTAAGCGGTATAAATGTTCCGAATAATGCTGCAAAAATTATAACTGCTAATAAGGAAATACTTACCGTTAGGCTAAGTCCCGTTCCGTATCCTAATCCGAATGCAGCCCCCAATATTATTAAAGAACAGATGATCCCGTTTAATAATCCTACTCCTAATTCCTTTACTAACTTTTGAAATATATTCTCCATTTTTAAGGAGTCATTTGCCAACCCTTGTACTACTATGGCTGCTGATTGCACTCCAACATTACCACCCATGGCAGCAATCAGTGGGATAAAAAAAGCCAATTTAAAGTTTTTTTCTAAATCAAATATCCCAATTATTTTTGCTCCTAAAAGTCCGCCTAGCATGCCAATTAGTAGCCATGGGAGTCGAGCTCTTGTGAGTTCCCACATGCTATCACTGCTCTCAATCCCTTCTGATATACCACTCGCCATTTGATAATCTTTTTCTGCTTCTTCTTTAGCAACATCCATTACGTCATCAATGGTTATCCTGCCAAGAAGCTTCCCGAAATTATCTACTACTGGTAGGGTAACTAAATCATATTTTTGCATCATATTTGCAATATTCTCATTTTCTTCAGTGGTTTTCACAGAAATAATGTCAGTATTAATGATTTCTTTAATTGCTGTTGATCTTTCAGTAAGGAGGAGCTTTCTAAGTGACATTAGTCCAAGAAGGTTATCATTGTCATCAACTACATATATAGTATACACATTTTTCACATTATCAGCTTGCTTACGCATTTCTTTAAGGCATTGAATGGTGTTCCAGTTTTCGTTTACTTTTATTAATTCTTTTGCCATAATTCCTCCAGCTGTGCCTTCTGGGTAACTTAATAAGTCACTAATATCACTTGCGTGTTCTACATCTTCAATATGAGAGAGAACTTCTTCTTTTTTTTCTTCTGATAATTCTCCAATTACATCTGCTGCATCATCAGTTGCTAGGTTTTGAATTACCTCTTCTGCAATTTCTTTTGCTGATAAGTTTTCTAGTAATTTTTTTCTTGTATCATTTTCCAGTTCGATAAGTACAGCAGCTGATTCTTCTTTTTCAGTAATTAAATTATAAAAATATTTAGCGTTTTTTTCTGATAATTTTTTAATTGTTTCAGCAATATCTGCAATATGAAGCTCAGTAATTATTTCGGCCAATTTTGATGATTCCTTATTTTCAATTAGAGTTGTTAAGTCTTCAATATGTGCACTAGTCACTTTTATTTTATGCGACATGATTTGTTAGTTTGATAAAATCATCAACTGATAATTGTTCAGCTCGTAAAGTTAGTAAATTTGCAATTTCTTTTTTATGTATTAATGTCAAAGGTTTTAAGGAATTACGTAATGTTTTCCTTCTCTGATTAAACGCTACTTTTACAACTTTAATAAATTTATTTTCATCTACAGAAAGTTTATGTCTTTTATTTCTTAATAACTTTATTACTGCTGATTTCACTTTTGGAGGCGGTATGAATACATTCTCATTTACGGTAAAGCAATATTCTATATCATAAAATGCTTGCAATAAAACGGACAGAATTCCTCTTTTTTTTCCTTTTTTGCAAACGATTCTTTCCGCTACTTCTTTTTGAAACATCCCGACTATTTCGGGTATTTGATCTCTGTTTTCAAAGGCTTTAAATAATATTTGAGAAGAGATGTTATATGGGAAATTTCCAATTAATGAGAAATTAAAAGGATATTTTTCTTTAAGGTTTAATTGTAAGAAATCTCCTTCATAGATGTTAAGATTTGGATAATTTAATCTAAGATAGAATACACTTTCTGTATCAATTTCTACAACTTGAGTTGTGTAATCATTTGTTATTAGAAATTGTGTTAGCACTCCCATTCCTGGGCCAATCTCAACTACATTTTTTGTGTTTTTACTTAGTAAATCAGTGATGTCAGAAGCAACCCCTGTATCATTTAAAAAGTGCTGACCAAGGTGTTTTTTTGCTTTTACATCTTTCATGATAATTTCTTTAATTTTTTAAAAAGTTTGGATGCAAAAACAAAATTAGTGAGTTCTTTATTATCAGATTTAATGAGATCTTCTTTGCTTCCTTTCCACCACATTTCACCTTTATGTATAAATGCGATATTATCTCCAATTTGTATTACTGAGTTCATGTCATGTGTATTTACAATAGTAGTGATATTGTATTCCTGAGTAATTTCCTGTATTAAATCATCTATTACGATAGCAGTTTTTGGGTCAAGACCTGAGTTTGGCTCATCACAAAAAAGATACTTTGGTTGCATCACAATTGCTCTAGCAATTGCTACTCTTTTTTTCATTCCTCCACTGAGCTCAGAAGGCATTAAACTATTTTTCCCTTCAAGGTTAACTCTATTTAAACAAAAGTTAACTCTTTCCAGCATTTCATCTTCTGTTTTATCTGTAAACATAGTTAGCGGGAACATGATGTTTTCTTCTACTGTCATATAATCATAAAGAGCGCCACCTTGAAAAAGCATTCCAATTTCTTGTCGGAACTTTCTCATCTCTTTGCTATTCATTTTATTGACATCCTCTCCATTAAAGAGCACAGTTCCTTGGGTGTTTTTGTGTAGTCCTACTAATATTTTGATAAGAGTTGTTTTCCCTGAACCACTTTCTCCAATGATGAGATTTGTTTTCCCTTGTTCAAAAGTAAAACTTACATTTTTCAGAACATGATTATCTCCAAAATGTTTTTCAATATTCTTTATTTCTATCATGTTAAAATAAGTTTGGTTAAAATAAAGTTAAAAACAAGAATAATAATACTACTGTACACCACTGCTTCTGTGCTTGATTTCCCTACAGCAATTGCACCTCCTTTTGCATGATAACCAAAATAAGATGATATTGACGAAACTATAAATGCAAAGAATATCGTTTTAATAATAGCATATGTTACATAAAATGAGATGAATTCATATTTGAGCCCATAAAGGAAGTCTGCAGTTGTTATATTAACTGATAGCCCTCCAACCCACGCACCTATCATTCCTATTCCCATACTTAAAATTACTAAAAAAGGGAAAAATAAAAGGGAGGCAACTATTTTAGGCAGTATTAAAAAGGATGCTGAGTTTACTCCCATTATTTCTAAAGCATCAATTTGTTCGCTTACACGCATACTTCCAATTTCTGATGCGATACTAGAGCCCACTTTCCCAGCTAGAATTAATGAAATCATGGTAGGAGAGAATTCTAAAATTAAAGAATCTCTACTAGCTAAGCCAATTAAGTATTTAGGAAGAATAGGACTTTGTAGGTTTAATGCTGTTTGTATGCTCACAACTCCTCCTACAAAGAACGAGATAAATAGTACAATGCCAATTGAGTTGAGACCTACTTTTACTAACTCTAGTACTAATTGCTTTCTAAATGCATTCCATTTTTCAGGAATACTTATAACTTTTTTCATCATTATGAAGTAAAGCCCAAAGTGTTTTAATAGTTTTAACATCTGTTAAAAATAATAATTTAATTAAATTTGCATTTATTATGAGAATACAAAAGTACCATCTTTTATTAATTATCACTCTGTTCGCACTTACTTCTTGTGGAGTGTCAAAGAAAAAAGGATGTAATACTTGTCCTAATTTTTCAGCACACACTACTATAAATAAATAATTAAGTTACTTTAGATGTATTCTAAATAGCTATATTTGCACATGCAAAATTTAGCTAAATTATCAATTGGATCAAAAGGAGAAATAGTTCAGATTTCGGATAATAGTTTAGAACAAAAATTATTAGAAATGGGTTGTACTCCTGGAGAACAATTTGAAGTAGTCCGAAAGGCTCCTTTTGGAGGGCCTATTGCTATATTGATTTCTTCATATATATTAAGTGTTAGACAAGAAGATGCTAGAAGTATTGCTGTTAAGGTAATTGATAAATGAGTGAAAAGGCAATTAAAATAGCACTTGCTGGAAATCCGAATTCTGGTAAAACAACTCTCTTTAACGCATTTACAGGCCTTAAACAGAAGGTTGGAAATTATCCAGGTATCACTGTTGAAAAAAAAAGTGGAAAAGCAAATTTATCAGAAGAGTTTAAAGCAGAAGTTATTGATTTGCCAGGGACTTATTCCTTGTTTCCAAAATCAATGGATGAAGAAGTTACACAGCAAGTATTGTGTAATAATGAAAATGTAGATTATCCAGATATCACGGTAGTTATTGCTGATGCTTCAAATTTAAGAAGATCTATCTTTTTGCTTACACAAATTATTGATTTGAATATGGAGGTTGTATTAGCTCTGAATATGGTTGATATTGCGACTAAGAAAGGAGTAATTGTTGATGTAAATTTACTCTCTCAAGAGTTAGGAATTCCTGTTGTTGCAATAAATGCTCGAAAAGGCAAAGGAATTGACTCTTTGAAAGAAACAATTATCTCTTCAATTGATAAAAAGCCACGATTTTCATTTTTAGAAATAACTAAATTATTTAAAGGGGTAATTGAGCAAGCAAATAAAATTAGAGGAATAGAAAATAATTTTGCATCATTTATGGCTCTTTGTAAACAGAAATTAAGTGGCGAAATAAATAATAGGTGTGCATTAAATCAACTGTGTAAAAAAGAAGAGATTATTCCTGAAAGAGCACAAGCTAAAGAAACTGTCAATAGATACGCTCAGATTGATGAAGTAATTAAAGTAACGGTAAAGAAAGGGAAGTCTATTGGAAAATACTTGCTTACTAAAAAGATTGATGATGTTTTAATACATTCTGTTTTGGGATATGTAGTTTTTTTAGCTGTGTTGTTTTTAATTTTTCAAGCAGTTTTTTCTTGGTCGGCCTATCCAATGGAACTTATTGATAGTCTATTTGTTGATTTGCAGAAGTTTACAGTAAATACTTTGCCTCAAGGGTTGTTAAATGATTTAATTGTAAATGGCATTCTTGCTGGACTTGGAGGAATTTTGATTTTTGTTCCTCAAATTGCTTTCTTATTTGCTTTTATTGCTTTTTTGGAAGACACTGGCTATATGGCGCGTGTGAGTTTTATTACCGATAAATTATTGAGAGGAGTTGGGCTTAATGGAAGATCAATTATTCCATTACTCAGTGGAGCGGCTTGTGCGGTTCCTGCAATTATGTCAGCTCGTACTATTTCATCTTGGAAGGAAAGAATTATAACAATAATGGTTACTCCACTTATGAGCTGTTCAGCTCGCTTACCAGTTTATACTTTAATCATTGCCCTTATTATACCTGCTGATGATTACTTTGGTTTTAACTTACAAGGCTTAGTTATGATGGCTTTTTATTTGATTGGTTTTTTATCGGCTATTTTTGTAGCCTTACTTTTAAAGTTTATCATCAAATCAAAAGAAAGATCTTACTATATAATGGAGATGCCGTCGTATAAAATCCCAGATTGGAAAACGGTTGGATATACTATTCTAGAAAAAGTAAAAGTTTTTTTATTTGATGCTGGTAAAATTATTATTGCAATATCAATTGTATTATGGTTTTTATCCTCATTTGCACCAGGCAATAAGTTTGACCAAATCGAAGAAGAATGGGCTGGTAAAGCAGATTCAGAAATGCATATTTCAGCTGAAAAATTAGAAGCATCTTATGCTGGAATTATTGGAAAAGTAATTGAGCCAGCAATAAAGCCATTAGGTTTTGATTGGAAAATAGGGATTTCATTGATTACTTCTTTTGCAGCTCGTGAGGTTTTTGTTGGCACTATGTCAACTATATATAGCGTGGGGGATAATGACATTCAATCTATCCAAACACGATTATCAGATTTAAAAAATCCAGAAACCGGAGAAGCATTCTTCACTCCAGCAGTAGGAATTTCATTGATGCTTTTTTATGCATTTGCAATGCAATGCATGAGTACAGTAGTAATTGTTTATCGTGAGACAAGACATTGGAAATGGCCTGTAATTCAGTTTCTATATATGGGTGTAATGGCTTACTTGTCCAGTTTATTGGCATTTCAATTACTTAGTTGATGAGTTCTTTTTATTCATTTGTTCCTGAAAAAAGCAATAAATTATTGCAATGTTGGATTGATGATCTGAAGGTAAAAGTTGAAATTTCAATCCCAAGAAAAACTAAATTAGGAGATTTTAAAGTTAGAGGGAATCAGTTGAGTATTACAATCAATAATAATTTGAATAAATATTTATTTTTAATTGTTTTAACTCATGAGTTAGCTCATGCTTTTGTCTTTAAGAAATATCAAAATACTGTAAAGCCACATGCTAAAAGTTGGCAATTGACATTTAAATCTTTAATGTTAAATTTTCTAACTCCTGATTATTTTCCAGAAGATATATTAAAAGTATTAAGCCGTCATATGATAAGTCCAAAAGCATCTATCTTTGCTGATTTAGAATTAGTTAAGACCCTAAAGAGATATGATAATGTAAGGTTGTTTACTTTATCAAATTTATCTATTGGAGATTCATTTAAAATTGCTAGTGGAAAAATCTTTGTAAAAGGAGAAAAAATCAGAAAAAGATATAAGTGTGTTGAGAGCACAACAAATAAGACCTATTTATTCCATCCTTTTGCAGAAGTCATTAAATCAGAATAAATTATAGTATTAATTGTTGTATTTTAGCAGTCAGTTTTTTGAAAAAGGTATTTGAAGATGAATAAAAATAATTATGCTATAATAATGGCAGGAGGGATAGGATCAAGGTTTTGGCCAATGAGTAGAGCAACTTTCCCGAAACAATTTTTAGATATATTAGGAACAGGAGAAACTCTAATTCAGCAAACATTTAATCGTTTGAAAAGAGTGTGTCCTGTTGAAAATATATTAATTGTAACTAATAGAAACTATAAAGATTTGTGTTTGGAACAATTACCAAATGTAATTGAAAGTAATATCCTGTGCGAACCCGCTATGAGAAATACAGCTCCTTGTATTGCTTATGCTGCTTTTAAAATTCAGAGTATAAATGAAAATGCCAATATGATTATTGCTGCATCTGATCATATAATTCTTAAAGAAGATGAATTTGTAAGAGTAGCAAATGATTGCTTGGAGGTAGTTGCTAAGAATGATATTTTATTAACTCTTGGTATCACTCCCTCACGGCCTGATACAGGTTATGGATATATACAATTTATAGCAGAGAAATTATCCGATGATCAAACGATAAGAAAAGTTAAAACTTTTACTGAAAAACCAAACCAAGAGCTAGCTCTTAATTTTTTAGATAGTGGCGATTTTCTATGGAATTCTGGGATGTTTATTTGGAGTGCTAAATCAATAACATTAGCGTATCGCAAACAATTGGGTGATATGTATGATCTTTTTGAAGAAGGAAAAAAATTTTATAATACGAGTAAAGAAGCTGAATTTATTGAAAGAATATTTCCTGGGTGTAAAAATATATCTATTGATTATGGAATCATGGAAAAATCAGAGAATGTATATGTATATCCCGCTGATTTTGGTTGGAGTGATTTAGGAACTTGGGGATCCTTGTATGCACATCTTGATCTTGATAAGAATAGAAATGCGGTACAAGGAAGCAAAGTATTACTTTATGATTCAGGGGATAACATTATTAAAGTTCCAAATGAAAAAGTAGTTGTGATACAGGGGCTAAATGGATATATAGTGGCAGAAAATGAAGGGACATTGCTTATTTGTAAAAAAGAAAATGAGCAACAAATAAAACAATTTGTTGCAGATGTTAAAGAGTAATTAGAAATAATTTAAATTAACCCAAAAAAGGATTATGTTCTTTTTCATATTCTAAATTGGTAGAAGGCCCGTGTCCGCAAAATATTTGAGTTTCGTTAGGCAATGGAAATAATTTGTTGATTATGCTTTGAATTAAAGTGTCATAGTCTCCACCAGGTAAATCAGTACGACCTATACTTTTTTGAAAAATAACATCTCCTGCTATAAGTAAATTGTTTTTTTTGCTGTAAAGGCAAATATGTCCAGGAGCATGTCCAGGGGTAAATAGGATCTTAAAACTGCTTTCCCCAAAAGTGAGTATATCTCCTTGATCTAAAAAATATTTTGGGTAAGGTGACCCTTCATAATTCTCCAACCCATACATTTTTCCAATGTTTCCTGCATTCTCAAGAAGAGGTAAATCTGCTTTGTGCATATTTAATTGTATGTCCCATTGCTCACTTGTAAATTTATTTCCTAAAATATGATCAATATGGCAATGAGTATTGATTAGTTTTACAGGCTTTAATTCTTTACTAGTTATAAATTGACTTAGTATAGTTTTCTCTTTTTCAGTATAGCATCCAGGATCAATAATGATACACTCTTTAGTTTCATCATATACTATATAAGTGTTTTCTTGAAATGGATTAAATATAAAGGATTTAATGTTCATTATGTTTTTTTCTTATTTATTGCTTTTATTTTTATCTGCAAATGTATGTTAATTAGTGTTTTAAAATTATCTATTTTTGTATGTCTTTACTGACAATTCCTTTTTTACATTTGTACTATGAGTTTTCCAATTGTTTTCGTGTTAATTATTATTGGTTTATTAGCAGGGTTTCTAAGTGGCTTGGTAGGTGTTGGTGGTGGTATTTTTGCAGCCATGAACTATTATAAAGAAGGGTTAGTAAAATGGGAATATGCAGCTGTAATTGCACTTACTTTTGTGGTAGGGGGATGTTTTGGTTCCAAATTATCGATTAGTTTACCTGATCAAACAGTTAGAAGGGTATTTGGTGTAATAATGTTGATAGGAGCTATAAAACTTATTTTTTAAAAATGATAAATAAGATTAAACAACTAGCCGAAACCATCTTTGATGATATTGTTGTGATTAGAAGGCATATTCATAAGAATCCTGAGCTTGCTTTTAAGGAGATTGAAACGTCAGCTTATATAAAATCTGTTCTTACAAGTTGGGGAATCTCTTTTACTGAGGATATCGCTGATACCGGGATAGTAGTTTTACTTGAAGGCAATAATGCTAGTTCAAAAACAATTGCTTTGCGTGCTGATTTTGATGCTTTGCCAATTGTTGAGGAAAATGCTGTGGAATATTGTTCTCAAAATATAGGGGTAATGCATGCATGTGGACATGATGCTCATACTGCTTCTTTGTTAGGTGTTGTAAAAATATTAGATGCTTTAAGGAAAGATTGGGAAGGAAGTGTAAAATTTATTTTTCAACCAGCTGAAGAACAATATCCTGGAGGAGCACAGCAAATGATAAAGGAAGGCGTGCTAGAGAATCCAAAAGTTCAAAAAATGTTTGGTCAACATGTGTTTCCTGATTTAGAAGTGGGAAAAGTTGGTTTCTGCCCAGGAAAATATATGGCATCAGCTGATGAGATACAAATAACTATTACCGGTTTTGGTGGACATGCAGCCCTCCCAGAGACTTATAATAGTCCTATCATTGCCGCAGCAAAATTAATTCTTTGTTTAGAAGATTATTTTTTACCTTATCGTAATATTCCAGCTGTTTTTGCAATTGGTTTTGTTCAAGCAAATGGATATTACAATGTAATTCCAGATAGTGTTAAATTAAAAGGAACTTTCCGTACTATTGATGAAGAGTTTAGAAATTCAGCACATATTCAAATGAAAAAAATTGCAAATAAGATTGCAAAAGAATGTGCTATTGATATCAATTTTGAGATTCATAAAGGATATCCTTCTTTGCATAATAATGAGGGATTAACAAATAGGGCCATTACTTATGCTAAAGAATATATTGGGAATGAGAATGTAATAGATCTTTCTCTAAGAATGACGGCAGAGGATTTTGCATATTATTGTCATGAAGTCCCTTCTTGTTTTTATCGTTTAGGCACGGCTAATACAGCTAAAGGAATTACACATGGGCTGCATACTTCTCGTTTTAATATTGATGAAAATGCTTTAAAAATTGGAATGGGACTTATGGCGTATTTGGCTATTAAGAACTAGGACAGTAATTTGTTCCCTGTTAAGTAGAATTCTTTTGAGAAAAGCTCTATTCTTCGCAATAATTCAGCTGAGGCTATTTCATCGTTTTTAAAATCTTTTCCAGTAGCATAGACTATTCTTGGAAGTTGCATCATTCGCCATTCATTCATACATATTTGAGTCAGATGCATCGTAGATAAATAACTTCTCTCCCCTCCTGCAGCACATAATATTCCATAAAATTTTCCAGTTGCTTCTGAAAAACAGGTGTCTAATAAAATTTTTAACCCATCATTTACGCTATAGCAATGGACTCCCATTCCAATAATGATATTGTCAGTTTCTTTTATTTGTTTAGCTAAAGTTTCCATTTCAGGGGTTAAACCTGTATGCGTAGGCAGCATGGATATATCTCTTGCATCTACAATAGTGCAGTTTGCACCTTGTTTAGAAAGGATCTTTAAAACTGCATTACATAGAATAAATGAGCGTGAACTTTTAGATAATGAGCTTGATAAAATTAATGTTTTCATTTCTTTTAGTTTGCTACTTGTGATATAAAATCAATTCTTAAAAGTCTGATTTCATCATCACTAAATATGTCTTCTTCATACTCTATTCTTGCTTCATCAAATGAAAATGTTTCTGTTTCTTTAAAAAAGCTATGAATATCTTCTCGCTCTTCTTCATTCATCATATTTAATATAATATGAGTAAGATTAAGGCGAGTTCCACCCTCTACAATTTCCTCCATTTCTTGAAGTAATTCATTAGAGGATAATCCTTTATCATTTGCAATATCATCAAAGCCTAGTTTTTTATCTAATGCCTGAATGATATAGATTTTGTTTGATGATTTGTTTGCTACAGTTCTAACAGTAATAAAATCTTGAGGTCTTACAATTTTATTTTCCTCAACATATTTACTGATGGTATCAACAAATTTTTCGCCATATTTCTTAGATTTTCCAATTCCAACCCCTTGTATTTTTGACATTTCTTCAATAGTAATTGGATATTGGTTTGCCATATCAATTAATGATGGTTCAGTAAAAATAATTGCTGGAGGAAGCCCAATTTCTTTTGCTAATTTTTTTCTGATATCTTTTAGAATATTAAATAGTAGCTCATCTGCTGCTGCTCCTTTTTGTGCTCCAGAACCTGATGATATAGTTTGTTCGTAATCATGATCTTCCGTTATTTTAAAACTATGAGGGTTTTTAATAAATTCTTTTCCAGTATCAGTGAGTTTAAGAATTCCATATTTTTCAATCTCTTTTGTAAGCAATTTTTTTACATAAGCTTGGCGAATTATTGAATGCCAAAACATTAATGATTTTTTATCACCACTGCCAAAAACACCCTCTAATTGATTCATATTTTGCTTGATAAGAGCATTACTCTCCCCCATCATTATTTTTGCTATTTCTTTTGGCTTGAATCTTTCTCTTGCGCCATCAATTCCTTCTAATAAGAGTTTTACAAAGTGTTTGCCTTCAATTTTTGTTTTAGGATTTTTGCAGTTATCGCACATTTTATCACATTTTTCTGCATCAAATTCTTCTCCAAAATAATAAAGTAGGTACTTTCTTCTACACATAGAAGTCTCAGAGAAGGCAATAGTTTCCATAATAAGTAAACGTCCAACTTCTTGTTCAGCAACAGGTTTCCCTTGTAAGAATTTTTCTAATTTTTCAATATCTTTATAATCGTAAAAAGTCATCAAGTCCCCTTTACCTCCATCTCTTCCAGCTCTTCCGGTCTCTTGGTAATATCCTTCTAAACTTTTAGGTATGTCATGATGTATTACATATCTAATGTCGGGTTTATCAATCCCCATTCCAAAAGCAATTGTAGCTACCATTACAGCACAATCATCCATTAAAAATGCTTCTTGATGCTCCGCTCTTTTTTTAGAGTCTAGCCCAGCATGATAGGGCAAGGCACTTATTCCATTAATTTGCAGAACCTCGGCTATTTCTTCTACTTTCTTTCTGCTTAAGCAGTAAATTACTCCTGATTCTCCTTTTCGGTTTTGTATATACTGTATGATTTGCTTGACAACATCTTTTTTTGGTTGAATTTCATAAAAGAGATTACTTCTGTTAAATGAATCAAGAAATAATTTTCCTTCATTAATTTGAAGGTTTTTCATTATATCTTGCCTAACTTTAGGTGTTGCAGTAGCTGTGAGTGCAATAACAGGAGCCTGCCCAATAGCATCAATAATTTGTCTTAGTTTTCTGTATTCTGGCCTAAAATCATGACCCCATTCAGAGATGCAGTGAGCCTCATCAATTGCATAGAATGAAACTTTAGCAGCTTTAAAAAAGTCGGTATTTTCCGTTTTTACTAATGATTCAGGAGCTACATAAAGAAGTTTGGTTTTGCCACTAGTGATATCTTCTTTTACTTGTATGGTTTGTGTTTTTGATAATGACGAATTTAGTACATGAGCGATACTCGCATTTTTATAATAACCTCTAAGTACATCAACTTGATTTTTCATAAGTGAAATTAGAGGAGAAACTATAATAGCGCAGCCATCTGAAATAAGCGCAGGTAATTGGTAGCACATCGATTTGCCTCCCCCTGTTGGCATAATTACCATAGAATCATTGCCATCAAGAAGATTTTTGATTATTTCTTCTTGATCTCCTCTAAAACTATTATAACCAAAAATATCCTTAAGGTTTTTGTGTAGTGTTTGTGCTGAAATGCCCATTAATTATAAAAATGTGATACTTTTGTGTTTGATTTTATATACGAAAATACCATTTTATTTGATGAAATCATTGTCTGACATAAAAAAAATTGCAAAAGAAACAATTGCTATTGAATTAGCTGCAATAGCAAAACTTGAGAATAGTATTAATGATGATTTTGTCAACGTTATCAATTTGATTCTTAGTACAAAAGGACGATTGATAGTTGCCGGAATAGGTAAGAGTGCTAATATTGCCAATAAGATGGTTGCTACTTTTAATTCTACAGGACAACCAGCTGTTTTTTTACATGCTGCTGATGCAATACATGGTGATTTAGGTAATATTCAAGAAGGAGATGTGGTAATGTGTATTTCTAAAAGTGGAAATACTCCTGAGGTTAAAGCACTTGTTCCTTTTATTAAAACTATGGGAAATAAAATTATTGCATTAACAGGAAATCCAAAATCTTTTTTAGCAATAGAGTCGGATTGTACACTAGACGTAAGTGTGACTAAAGAAGCATGCCCAAATAATTTAGCTCCAACATCATCAACTACCGCTCAATTAGTAATGGGAGACGCTATTGCTGTTAGTTTATTATCTTGTAAAGATTTTTCGGATAAAGATTTTGCTCGTTTTCATCCAGGGGGAACTCTTGGTAAAAGACTTTATTTAAAATTAGCGGATATTTTATCAGATGATAGTAATCCTAAAGTTGATGAAAATGCAACTATTAATGAAGTAATTATTGAGATTTCTCAAAAAAGATTAGGAGCTACAGCTGTAATTAAAAATGACAAATTAGAAGGTATTATTACGGATGGTGATTTAAGAAGAATGTTGGAAAAAGGAGACTCTTTTTCTTCTTTATTAGCAAAAAATATTATGAGTTCTAATCCAAAAATAATTTCTGTGAATAGTTTGGCTTATGATGCATTGCAAATTATGGAGGAGAATAATATTAGTCAAATAATTGTAGTAGATAAAAATGTGTATGTAGGAATTGTACATATACATGAGATATTAAAAGAGGGCGTTCTATAATGAGTGCTCAGGATAAAGAAATGTCTTTTTTAGATCATCTGGAAATATTTAGATGGCACTTAATACGTGCAGCTATAGCGATATTATTTTTTGCAATTATTGCATTTATCTTCAAGGATATAGTTTTTGATGTGATTCTTTTAGGTCCTAAAGACCCTGCCTTTCCTACTTACAAAGCGCTTTGTGCAATATCTCAATATTTAGGATTGCAAGACGCTCTTTGTCTTACAGAATCTCCGTTTAGTTTAATGAATATAAGTATGAGCGGACAGTTCTCTACTCATATTACTACTTCTATTTTTGCAGGTTTTATAGTGGCTTTCCCATATGTTTTTTGGGAATTGTGGTGCTTTATTCGTCCCGCTTTACATACCAATGAAACTACAATGGCAAGAGGAATTGTTTTTTTTAGTTCTATTTTATTTTTGTTTGGTATTTTGTTCGGCTACTATGTAATTTCTCCACTGTCAGTAAATTTTTTAGGATCATATCAGGTAAGTAGTACGGTTGCTAACCAGATAAGTTTAACTTCATTTATAGCTACAGTTACAACTGTTAGTTTTGCAAATGGAATAATTTTTGAATTACCTATATTAGTGTACTTCTTAACTAAGATTGGTTTACTAACGCCAGAGTTTATGCGTGTTTACCGTAAACATGCACTGGTCGTAATACTTATTTTGTCAGCTATTATTACACCACCAGATATTACTTCACAAATTTTGGTGTCATTACCTTTAATTGTGCTTTATGAAATGAGTATCAAAATCTCAGTAAGAGTTGTTAAAAATCAAGAAAAGAATAAAGCATGATTTTAAGAGCCGATAATATTGTAAAGTACTATGGGAAACGAGCAGTTGTAAATGGAGTTTCTGTTGAGGTAAAGCAAGGAGAAATTGTTGGACTGTTAGGTCCAAATGGAGCAGGGAAAACCACATCATTTTACATGATGGTTGGTTTGGAAAAACCTCATGAAGGAAATGTATATTTGGATGATACAGATATAACTCAATTGCCTATGTATAAGCGAGCTCAAATGGGGATTGGTTATTTAGCACAAGAAGCATCAGTATTCCGAACAATGAGTGTTGAGGATAATCTTTTGTCTGTATTAGAGATGACAACTTTATCAAAAGGTGATCAGTATAAAAGATGTGAATCTTTATTAGATGAGTTTGGCTTACAGGAGGTTCGTAAAAATATGGGAGGTTTACTCTCAGGAGGTGAAAGAAGAAGAACAGAGATTGCCAGAGCCCTAGCAACTCATCCTAAGTTCATATTATTAGATGAGCCATTTGCTGGTGTTGATCCTATTGCTGTTGAAGATATTCAGGAGATAGTTGCTACATTAAAGAATAAGAATATAGGCATATTGATTACCGATCATAATGTGCACGAAACCTTAAACATTACAGATAGAGCCTATCTTTTGTTTGAAGGAAAAATATTAAAACAAGGCACAGCAGAGGATCTTGCAGAAGATAAACAGGTTCGAAAAGTCTATTTAGGAAAGAATTTTGAACTTAGAAAATAAGATTTTTATTTTTAAATTGTTTACTTTATATCTATCATTTGGATATTCTTTTTAATAAAATCTAATCCAGAAATGTATAAGTGATAGAGGATATTGTTTTTCTATGTTAATCTTTTAACTTATGTAAATTATATGCTAAAGAAGCTGTAATTATTACACTTAATATGCTTCCCCATTGTGGAAAATAATAGCTATTAAGGGTAAGGTCCCAACCTAAGATGTAACGTAATAGATGTAAGATGGCCACTGCTGCAAAAATTACAGTTGCAAAGGTTAGTATTCTATTTTTTTTCATCATCTTAGTTTGTTGTAAATCTAATATTGATTGATTTTTGTGTCTTTGTTCTTGTTTTTAAAAATAGATGATGTATCATTTAACCCTTTTTGCATTGCTTCAGAGATTATATGTATCAAGCCCTTATTGAATGGGTGGAAACTAGAATTACTTTTAGGGGTCAAAATATAGCTAGATATTGTATCATTATTTTTGATAGGCTTCTTAAAATTATATATTGAGGGGCTATTGTAATATTGATTAGAGGTTGATTTATTTTCCAATGTATTATAGTTGTTAGATTTATGAAAATTAAACGTTGTGTTTTTTATCTTGTCATTCTGCCCAAACCCAATCAAAGGCAAGCAAAGTAATATAGGTAGTAGTTTTCTCATTGTTAATTTATTGTTATTCTTTTCTCTACCGTTCCATCATCATAGATGTAAAAAAGAGGTGTGTTTGGCTTCACATTAACCTTTCTCCCTATAATATCTATTATCCTAATTGCCTTTTTCTGGATGTCATTTTCTGCCAAATTTGCAGAAGTTATAGAAGAACATCCATTAGATTGTAATAGCCCAGGTCTACCAGATTGGATAGTATTATGCATCTTTATTTTCTGCCCCTCAGTAAATAAATTCATACATGCATCATCTACATAGTCCATATAATTCATAAACATATCACTAGAATTACAAGAATATTGTGGGTATAAAGGACAATTTTCATAATAATCATACTGATTTGGTGTATCGCCAATTCCATCATCATCATTACATCCATAATTATAGCCCCAAGTATGTTCTAGCCCAAAATAATGTCCAATCTCGTGTGTTGCCATATGCCCTAAATTAAAAGGAAATTGTGCAGTACCCATATAGCCCACAAATTCATCTCTAATGACAACTCCATCCATATAATCTGGGACTCCATCGCTCGGCATATAAGCATAGCCATCTGCAGATATACGCGCAGTCCAAATATTTAAATAATGTGCAGGATCCCAAATCGTTAAAGGCTTTATATTATTATCCATATAATTTTCAGAAATAGTATTGCTGTCATAAGTATAACGTGTTATACCATTAGTAGAATTGCCATTTGTATCTCTATCTGCTAAACAAAATTCAATCATACAATCAGCAGCAATTGAAGCAAACTCTAATGGTGTATTACTAGTATCTGGATTTAATCTTCGGAAATCTTCATTTAAGACCTGAATCTGTGAAAGAATTTGAGCATCTGAGAGATTCCTTCCTTGACCAATAGCTTCATTACTTTTATGAACTATTATAACGTGAACAGGAATAGTAATTACATTTTCTATTTTAACATTATAATTCTCAATAAGATCTGTTTTTGAAGAAGAAAATTTGCAGTTTCTTTGAGCAGAAACATGAAAATATAAGAATATAAATAATAATATAGATAGTGATCTTTTCATTGTTACTCTATATACAAGAAGCAATTATATTGCTTCTAAAGTAAATTCGTAAGATTCCATAATTTGATTACAAAGCATTTTTGTACAAGCCTCTTCAACCTTAGTTGAAGCTATTTCTTTGTTCTC
>JAYZYW010000015.1:0-10880 GCA_036139835.1 Bacteroidota bacterium | reverse complement strand
TTTGAATCAAATCGTCTACCATATAAATGAGAGATGACCCTTCTCTTTCTTGATAATTTGGAAGTAAAGCTAAAATACAGTAATTTTTTATGTCTCCATAAAATTGCTGAAAGGTTTTTAAATATGATTTCGAATAAATATCAAGTTCAGCCACCAAGTGTTTGCTTTGCTCGCCCTTAGTTCCGCTACTTAAAAACATTTCTTCTACTGCTTTTCCTTGACAGATAATTTGATTAGTTTTAAAAAAAGAAATAGGCAAGAATGGAATCTCATAAATATTAACAGGCGTTTTCTCTTTTAATAATAGCTTAGCATAAGATGAATAAACAGGATTGTTTTTCATCTGATAATCAAATATTTCTAACGCAGACGTTTCGAATTGCGATTTAGTTTCAATATCAAAAATTTTATTTTGCATATTGCAAAATTAATATTATAAACTTTTTTAAAGAGTATCTGTAAATTGTTAAAATTTATATTCTAGGCTTATATATAAGGTGCTTTCAGCTTCTGCCTCTTCTAGTGTTGCATCTTGCCATGTTTGCATGTTCAGAGCAACAGTGACTCCTTTAGTCATTTTTCTTTGAATGCCAAATATTGTTAGAGCACCATCCTTATCAATATCCCATTGTTCTCCGTTTACGTTTTCAGAAGATATTTGATCATATCTTCCGAATAAAGAATAATTGTCATTTAGTTGAAAATCTGCATATACTGACATCCCAGTTTTTGTATTATCTATAAGATTCCCAGCATTTTCTTGAATATTATATTCCCCTCCCATGGTCATGTTTCTCATTTTATACATTCCAGCTATAGTATTGATTATTTGTGTAGCATCATTTTCTGTATAAGAAGCTCTAGGCTTTAAATCTTGAGATGCTCTTATTGATATAGCCCCCTTTTTATAAGTCATCCCAGCTCCTCCACGCATTAATCCATCACTTCCTTGAACCTTTTTGTATCCATCTCCATTTAATATTTGCATATCAATACTCAAGCTATTACTCAATGAATAATCAATACTCATTCCCGCATCTGCAGCACTAGCCCATTGTTGTTGGTCTTGTAATGATTTATAGATATATCTTTTCCCCCAAGCTTTTTCCATAAATTTAAAATTCTTAGTCCCTACCATCCCAATATTAAGAGTTAATTTGTCAGAAGCTTTCCACTTTAAAGAAGCAATTTTTAAAAATGCAGTATATGAACTTCCTCCACTATTACTTCCAACGTCAAATGTAATTTTTGTAGAAAACCGATCATCTATTTTGTATGAATATCCTAAATACGATCGTTTAACTTCAAATACTTTAAAGGGGTTCTCGCTTTCTTCAGTTGAAATATCATAATTGAAGTTAGAGAAAATTTTGACAGCAGGGGCCCCTGTTTGAGCAGAAACATTCATTGATATAAGAAATGCGCTGCTAAATAATAAAATTGTTTTTTTCATTTTAGTGTTTTTTTCATTTTAGAGTTTAATTATTTCTCCCCTACAATGGCTTCAGAAATGTTGAAGATATGGTCCCCAGCTTTTTCAAGCGAATGTATCAAATTATTGTAAATCATAGCAGTTTCAATTTTTACTTCTCTTTTTTCTATTTTTTGCAAGTATTTTTTTCTTAACTTATTTCTTAGCTTATTAATAATAATTTCAATTTCATCTGCTTCTGTTAAAACAACTTGCGAATAATTAGTATTTAAGTTATTATTCATCACCTGTAATGCTTTAGTCACTTCCTCGATCATTTTCTCTAAATTAACAGCAGCTTCTGGCATAAACTGTGCTTCTTGCTTATTTTTCCTCTCTACTGAGATTGACATTTGATAGCAAATATCTCCAATTCTTTCCATATCATTTATTATAGAAATCATGGACCTTACTTTTATAGATGCCGCTTCACTAAGATCCCCTTGTGATACTTTGGCTAAATAGTCTGCAATTTCAACTTCCATTCTGTCTGTTATATCTTCATATTTTCGTGTTCGAGCCATTAACGCATTGAATTTTTTATTGTCTTTTTCTTTCAATAATACTGGAATAAAACCAAATAGTTTAGTTGTGATTTTTCCAAATTTAGCAACTTCTTTGGTTGCTTCTAATATTGAAAGCTCTGCAGTTTGCATTAGTCCAGTGCCAATATGTTCTAAGTGAAACTCTTCATCAATATCTCCTTTGGATTTAACTGATCTCTCAGCAACTCGTACTATCGCAGGAACAAACCAAATAAGTAAAAGAACATTTAACATGTTAAATCCTGTGTGAAAGAATGATAACGCAATTGGTACTGGAGACAAATTATCACCCCAAGCATCTGCAGGTGTAAAAGGAGAAATGAAATTAGTGTAATTTATAACTACATAATTTACAGCATCTAAAGCGTAAGGCATTAGAATTAGCATCCAAGTAACACCAATAATATTAAACATAGAGTGTATTCTGGCAGAACGTTTAGCATGTACATTTCCTACAAGTGATGCTAATTCAGCAGTAATTGTAGTCCCTATATTTTCCCCTAAAACCATTGCTGCTGCGATTTCAAAAGGAATTACTCCTGTATTGCACAATACTAATGTAAGTGCCATAGCGGCAGATGATGATTGAACCAAAATTGTAAGTAAAGTTCCTATCCCAACAAACATCAGTCTAGACAAGAAAGAAATATCAGCAAACCCTCCTAAAAAGTTTAATATTTCTGGGTTGTTCTTAACATCAGGAACAGCATGTTTAAGTTCAGATAATCCGATAAACAAAAGAGCAAAGCCTACTAGGAATTCCCCCCAGTTTTTTGTTTTAGTGTTTTTAGCGAACATCATGGGCATACCAAAGGCAATAATTGGTAATGAAATAGCAGATATTTTTACTTTAAACCCAAGTATTGAGATAAGCCAAGCCGTTACAGTGGTTCCAATATTGGCTCCCATCATTACTCCAGCAGATTCAACTAAAGTAAGTAGCCCTGCATTTACAAAACTAACTGTCATTACGGTAGTTGCTGAGGATGATTGTAAAAGAGCAGTAATTAAAAATCCTGTTAGTACACCAAAGTATCTGTTTGATGTCATTCCTCCAAGTATTTGACGCATCTTTCCCCCTCCTGCTTTTTGGATACCGTCACTCATCACTTTCATGCCATAGATGAAAAATCCAAGAGCTCCTATTAATTTTAAAAAGTCAAAAATTCCAAAATCCATATTATAACCTTGTCTATTTTTGCCACAAATTTAGATTAATTAAAACTTTACGAAAAGAAATTTAAAAATATTTTTTAATTAGTTAAAGACACTAAATAAATCAATCCAATTAGTAGTATTTTTATGCGATGAAAAGCCCGTGTATTTCTTGTTTTCAGATATTGCTTTTTCAAAATCAAATTTACTTTGTTTTTGTGCAAAACAAATTCTTTCTTTCATAAAGTTCTTTGCTAAATATTCTTGCTCTGTTTGTCCGGGAGTAGGTATAAAAATTGCCTTTTTGCCTAATTTTGCCAGATCCATTATTGTTGAATAGCCTGGCCGGCATATTACAAGCTTTGATTGTAGCATTGCAGTATTCAATTCAATCGCCGTTAAATGTGATTTAGTTGTAAGGTTTCCTATTTGCTCTTTATCTTTAAATTCTGGCTTTCCTAACACAATAAGTGATTTTTCTTTTCTGTCTTTTAAAGTTTTTATAAGGCCTTTCTCTAATATTGTCCTTTGTGGTTCAGGACCAGATACTATTGCGAGAAAATCATATTTTTTTTTTGTATCTTGATATTCAAAGCGAGATTGTGGTCCAATATAGATAGAATTGTTTGGCAGGATATTTGGTTTAGATAGGCTCCCTGCTAAATTTGTTTTTTTATCATCCATTATCCAACAGGCATTATATTTATGAATGTATTCATAATTGAAATTTTGTATCGCATCAGTAAAAAAAGAACTTTGAATTTGCAATTGATGAGTAATAAATACACAAGGCGCTGTGCTAGTACTTATTCCAAATCTGTTGTCTGAAATTACTCCATCAATTTTATAGTCTTGTATTATTTGTTTAATATTTTTATGTTCTTTTTTTATTCCAAGTAAAATTTTTGGAATTTGCAAAATCATATTTAAGCTCATGGGGAAATATTTAGGATATTTTATATTGTACCCTTCAAAACGGATAATTTCTAATTTAGGGAATTCTGTGGTTAAAAGATGTAGAGGCCTCCCATCTGCCGCAATTATTACTTCATAGTTATGATTAATTAACGCATTAATTATAGGAATACATCTTGTGGCATGTCCTATTCCCCAATCAAGAGGAGCTATTAAAATTCGTTTTTTTGTTTTCACAGGCTAAAAATAGTTAAAACAAAGTACTTTTGTATCAAAATAAAAATTTTGGGAAAAAATAAATTAAAAAAGTTCGCCCAGATGGAGACGTTTTCTCATGTGCACCAACCTGATTTGGAGTTGTTAAAAAAGGGGTATGCGTTAAAGGGGGCTTGGAGAAAAGATTTTTTTAAAAATCAAAACTCTTTGGTGTTGGAGCTGGGTTGTGGAATGGGAGAATATAGTGTTGGGTTAGCTGAAAAATTCCCTGAAAAAAACTTTTTGGGTGTAGATATAAAAGGAGCAAGAATTTGGCAGGGGGCAACTGTGGCTTTAGAGAAAGGATTAAAAAACATTGGTTTCTTGCGTATTCGCATTGATTGGATTGAAAAATGTTTTGCTAAAAATGAAGTAGATGAGATTTGGCTTACTTTCCCTGATCCTCAACTTAAAAAAAGGAGAGGCACAAAACGATTAACTCATCCAATTTTTTTAACAAGATATGCAAATATATTAAAGAAAAACGCTCCTATTCATTTAAAGACGGATAGTCAATTTTTGCATGGATTTACTTTGGGAATTATTACTGGGGAAAAACATATTTTAGAAGATAGCACACATGATTTGTATGGATCCCCAGTTGCAAGAGAGCATATGGACATTAAAACACATTACGAACAAATCTATTTAGACAAGGGGATGCCAATTACTTATTTGAGGTTTAGATTGCAATAATGCAAAAAGACAATCTCTTTTGATGAAGAATTGTTTGAGTCACTATGATAAGCATAATAATTAAAAGATATATCTTTACCCAAAAGATTTAACAAAATGAAACTTACTAAGGAAGTTATTTTAGAGGCCCTTTCTAATATTAAATTGCCAAATGAAGAGAAGAGTATTGTTGAAAGTGGAGCTATTAAAAATGTGCAGATTTTTGGAACTGATGTGGAGCTTGATGTAGAGATTAAAATACCGACTTTGCAGTATAAAAAAAGAGTAGAGGTAGACTGTATTAAAGCCATACATGATTATGCTTTTGAGAAATCAAAAGTAAAAGTTAATCTGACTGTTAATGCTCCTGAAAAAACTGTTGAGATAAAAGGAAATGCTATTCCTGGGGTTAAGAATATTATTGCTATTTCTTCTGGAAAGGGAGGGGTAGGGAAATCAACTATAGCTGCTAATTTTGCGGTTAGTTTAGCCGATTTAGGATATAAAGTTGGCGTTATAGATGCTGATATTTATGGACCTTCCATGCATATTATGTTTGGTCTGGAGGGGGCAACTCCTGAGGCTATAAACATGGATGGAAAATCAAAAATTAAACCTTTGGAAAGTTATGGAGTAAAGTTGCTTTCTATAGGGTTTTTTGCTCAAAATCAGCAGGCAGTTGTTTGGAGAGGCCCAATGGCCTCAAAAGCATTAAATCAACTACTTTGGGATACCCATTGGGGGGAATTAGATTATTTGGTGGTGGATTTACCTCCTGGAACTGGAGATGTTCATTTGTCTTTAGTTCAATCTATCCCTTTAACAGGTGCGGTGGTTGTGAGCACACCACAAAATATTGCTCTTGCGGATGCTAAAAAAGGAGTAAATATGTTTCAGATGGAAAGTATTAATGTACCTGTATTAGGGATAGTAGAGAATATGGCATATTTTACTCCTGAGGAATTACCAGAGAATAAATATTATATTTTTGGAAAGGAAGGAGCAAAAGGGCTGGCGGAGCAAATGGAAATTGAACTTTTAGCTCAAATCCCCTTAGTTCAATCAGTAAGAGAGGCTGCAGATGCCGGTAGACCAGCAGTATTACAAGGCGCTACTCCTATAGCTTTGGAATTATTAAATATGACAAAAAATATATTAACCTCAATTAATAAAAGAAATACTAATTTAGCACCAACAAAAGCAGTAAAATTAACCAATTCAAAAGGCTGCTCAACTAAATAAAATAGAATGGGAATTATTACGAATAAGAAAATTATTACTAAGATTGAAAATGCACTTACAGAAATTAGGCCTTTTTTAGAAAGTGATGGAGGTGATATTCATTTTGTAGAATTAACAGATGATTGGGTTGTAAAAGTAAAGCTTATTGGCGCTTGTAGTAGTTGCAATATCAGCATGATGACTTTAAAAAATGGAGTGGAAGTTGTTGTAAAAACTGCCGTCCCAAAGGTAAAAGAAGTGATTGCTGTATCATCGTTATAAGTTTCTCCTCCATCTTTTTTTTATTAGTACAAACACACCCTTATTTAGAATAGCTATAAATTACATTAAACAATTATTTTAATCCTGTTTTTATAAATTGAAAAATATAAATTTGCATCCGAAAATTGAACATTCAATAAATATGATTCTAAGCAAGCCAATTAAAAACTGTATTTTATTAGCGGGATTATTTATAGTTTCTCTTCAAACTTTTGCTCAGCCAGATGGAGCTCAAATTTTCAAACAAAATTGTACTTCATGTCATGTAATGGGAGAAACCAAGTTGATAGGGCCTGGCTTGAAAGGCATAACTGAAAAAAGGAATAAAGAGTGGTTGAAGAAATGGATTAATAGTTCATCTGAGCTCATTGCTTCAGGTGATGCTGACGCAATTGCTATATTTCAGGAATATGACAAAGTAGCTATGACTGACTTTTATTTTTCTGATGAAGATTTTGAAGCGCTTTATAGCTATTTAGAGAACCCTCCTGTTGAAGAAGTAAAAGTAGCAACTTCGAGTGAAGCATCTCCTATAGATGAAGGGATGAAGGGATCGACTCAGCTGATGTTAATAGCTTTGGTTTTATTAACCCTTGTTTTTATTTTAACATCAGTTAAAAATAGCCTTAAAGAAAGTTTAGGTCAAGATACAGAAACTGTATCTGAATCGACCTATTTGTTTTTATCAAAACCTTTAAATAAGCTTTTTGTAGGATTGTTTATTGCGATTGTAAGTTTAAAGTTTGTGTATGATGCAATGATGGGAGTTGGTGTAACAACTAACTATCAGCCAGAACAGCCAATAGCCTTTTCACATAAAATACATGCAGGCGACAATGGCATAGATTGTAATTACTGTCACTCTTCTGCTCGTTCGTCTAAAACAGCCGGGATTCCTTCAGCTAATGTATGCATGAATTGCCATGCTAATATTACATCAGGAACTATAACAGGAACTGCTGAAATTCAAAAAATATATAATGCAATAGGTTATGACCCTGAAACAAGAAAATATATTGAAGGCTATGATCAAAAACCAATTGAATGGGTGAGAATTCATAATTTGCCTGATTTAGCTTATTTTAATCACTCGCAACACGTTAGCGTTGGTAAGTTGGAGTGCCAAGAATGTCATGGCCCCATTCAGGAGATGGATGTTGTTAAACAAGAGTCAGAGTTAACAATGGGTTGGTGTATAGATTGCCATAGAGAAACTGAAGTGAAGATGGAAGGAAATGACTACTATACTAGTATGCACGAAAAAATGAAGAAAAAATATGCTGGACAAAAAATCACTGTTGATAAGATGGGTGGTTTGGAATGCGGGAAGTGCCACTATTAATAAGGATTTAGATTTTTATAAAATGACAAAAGCAAAAAAATATTGGAAGGGGTTAGCTGAGCTAAATGATAATCCCTTAGTTGATAAGTTAAAACAAAATGAGTTTGTTGAGGAAATTCCTGTTGATGAGTTTCTAGGAGATAAAGAAATATCTACTACATCAACTTCAAGAAGAGATTTTTTAAAGTTTTTAGGGTTTAGTACAGCCGCCGCAACTTTAGCAGCATGTGAAGCGCCTATTAATAAGTCAATTCCTTATGTAATAAAGCCAGAAGAAATTACCCCTGGTGTTGCTAATTATTATGCGACTACGATGTATGATGGGCACGATTACGCTTCTATTTTAGTGAAAACTAGAGAAGGTCGTCCTATTAAGATTGATGCTAATAAATCAGCAACTAATGCAAGAATTCAGGCATCAGTTCTTTCTCTTTATGATTCAGCAAGATTGAAAAACCCAATGAAAGGTGGGGTAGATATAGATTGGAATACTGCTGATATTGAGATTATCACAAAATTAAATGAGATAAAAAATAGTGGAAGAAAAATAGTAATTTTATCTTCTACAATTATTAGCCCTTCAATTATAAAATTAATTGCTGATTTTTCAGCTACTTATGGAAATGTAGTTCATGTGCAGATGGATGCTGTATCTTATAGTGGGATGTTAGATGCTAATGAGGTTTCATTTGGAGTAAGAGCATTACCAACTTATAATTTTGTTAAAGCTGATGTTATTGTCTCGTTCGGAGCTGATTTTTTAGGAAATTGGTTGAATACGGATTACGCTAGCGCCTATGCTACTTCTAGAAATCCTGAAAGCGGAAAAATGGCTAAGCATTATCAAGTTGAAAGCTCTTTGTCACTGACTGGATCCAATGCTGATGAAAGACTTCAGATAAAACCATCTGAACAAGCTGGTTTATTGTCAAATTTATATAGCACGCTTAATGGTGGATCTGCAGATCGCAGAATTGCTAAAATGGCACATGATTTAATAAATAATGCCGGAAAATCTATTGTTGTATGTAATAGTAATGATGTTCAGGTTCAAATTTTAGTTAATGCAATTAACAATAAATTAGGAAACTATGGAAATACAATGTCATTGTCAAATCCTTCGTATTTAAAACAAGGAAATGATGCTGAGGTTGCTGATCTTATTAAAGATATGAATGCTGGAAATATTGCGGCATTATTTACATACAATGTAAATCCTTCTTATACTTTACAAAATGCTGCTGATTATAATTCTGGACTTTCAAAAGTTGGTTTAACAGTTGCTACTTCACTTTATAATGATGAATCGGCTGCGAAGATGATGTATTCTTTACCTGATAATCATTATTTAGAAAGTTGGGGAGATGCAAATCCATCTCATGGCGTATATTCTTTAATGCAACCAACTATTACTCCATTATTTAATGGAAGACAATTTCAAGAAAGCGTGATGGCTTGGATGGGAAAATCAGATTATCATTCGTATTTACAAAATTTTTATACTGATATTGATTGGAATAAATCAGTTCATGATGGATGTTTTACAAGAAATTTAAATGCTCCACAAGTATCTTCATTTGCGGCATCAGTTCCATCTTTTAGTTTATCCAAGGGAACAGGTATTGAGTTTGATATGTATGAGAAAATTTCAATAGGAGATGGAAGTCAAGCAAATAATCCATGGTTACAAGAATTACCAGATCCGATTTCAAGAGCGTGTTGGGATAATTATTTAACAATTTCATCAGCCACTGCGAGAGATTTAGGAATTGCAAACTGGAATGTTTCAAATGGAGGATTGAATGGCAATATAGTTAATCTTACAGTTAATGGAATTACCTATAAGGATGTTCCTGTAATGATTCAGCCAGGTCAAGCAGAAGGGACTGTTTCTATGGCTATTGGTTATGGGAGGACTGAAGCCGGAAAATGTGGTAATGGAGTTGGATTTAATGCTTTTACTTTAGGTAATGGAGATGCAATTATTGAATTAGTTGAAGGAGAATATGAATTCGCTGCAACTCAATTGCATCATACTATGATGGGAAGGGAAATTATTAAAGAGACAACCCTTGCCGATTTTATTAAAGACCCCTACTCAGGTAATCACCAAGAAACATATGCAACTCATAATGGGCAACAACCAGCACACAAGGTTACGCTTTGGGATGAGCATGATCATTCAACAGGTCACTTCTGGAATATGTCTATTGATTTAACTTCTTGTATTGGATGTTCTGCTTGCGTAATTTCTTGTCATGCTGAAAACAATGTCCCAGTTGTAGGAAAAGCAGAAATAAGAAAATCAAGAGATATGCATTGGCTTAGAATTGATCGTTATTTTTCTTCTGATATGACAAAAGAATTATCAGCAGAAGAAAAAGTTTCTGCTATTGACATGTATGCTGAAATGGAAGAGCCATCAGCAAATCCTGAGGTTGCTTTCCAGCCAGTAATGTGTCAACATTGTAATCATGCTCCTTGTGAAACCGTATGTCCTGTCGCGGCAACATCTCATGGAGAAGAAGGGCAAAACCACATGGCTTATAATAGATGTGTGGGGACTAGATATTGTGCGAACAATTGCCCTTATAAAGTAAGAAGATTCAACTGGTTTCAATATTCTGAAAACGACAAGTTTGATTTCAATATGAATGATGATCATGGAAAAATGGTATTGAACCCTGATGTTGTTGTGCGTTCAAGAGGAGTTATTGAAAAATGCAGTATGTGTATTCAAAAAATACAAGAAATTAAGCTGGACGCTAAAAAAGCTGGGGAAACTGTTAGAGATGCAGATGCTCAAACTGCTTGCTCATCAGCCTGCCCTACTAATGCGATTGTATTTGGTGATGTAAATGATGACTTGCATCAAGTACAAGCTCTTAAGAAAGAACCAAGAGCATACAAATTATTAGAACATTTAAATACAGACCCGTCTGTATTTTATCAAACAAAAATTAGAAATAAAGCTTAATCTATCGTTATGCAAAAAGAAGCAGAAATTAGAGATCCATTA
>JAYZYW010000014.1:0-7613 GCA_036139835.1 Bacteroidota bacterium | reverse complement strand
GATACGACCCGTCTGCTCATCAACAATTTTCACTTTATTGTCCATTACTACATATTCTACATCTTTTTCAAAAATAGTGTATGCTTTAAGTAATTGGTTTATGGTGTGCACTCTCTCGCTCTTTACTGCAAAATCTCTTAGTATTTCATCTTTAGCTTGTGCCTTTTCTGCATCTGTTTTATTAGATTTATCAATTTCAGCAATACTCCCTCCAACATCAGGCAACACAAAAAAATCTTTATTTTCTGTTGAACTTGTCATGAGCTCTAACCCTTTCTCAGTCAGTTCAGTGGAATTTGATTTTTCATCAATTACAAAATAAAGCTCTTCATCCACTTTGTGCATTTCCTTGTTTTGGTCTTGCATATAAAAGTTTTCAGTTTTTTGTAGTTGAGTTCTTACTCCTTCTTCTGATAAAAATTTAATAAGGGCTTTATTTCTTGGTAATCCCCTAAAGGCTCTCAAAAGATTCAAGCCTCCTTTTTCAGTATCCCCTTCCGCTAAAAGTTTTTTTGCATCAGAAATTACAGTAGTAACAAATTTTCTTTGAGCATTTACTAATTGATCAACTTTATGTTTGTATTCGTTATATTCGTGTTTATCTCCTTGTGGAGTAGGTCCTGAGATAATAAGAGGCGTACGAGCATCATCAATAAGTACAGAATCCACTTCATCAACAATCGTGTAATGTAATTTTCTTTGTGCTAAATCTTCAGGCCGTTTAGCCATATTATCTCTAAGGTAATCAAATCCAAATTCATTATTTGTTCCATAAGTGATGTCAGCTAAATAAGCTTCTCTTCTTGCATCAGAATTTGGCTGATGATTATCAATACAATCAATACTCATACCATGAAATTGAAATAAAGGGCCCATCCACTGGGCATCTCTTTTTGCAAGATAATTATTTACAGTTACCAAATGAACTCCAAGCCCTGTAAGCGCATTTAAGTAGATAGGCAGTGTCGCAGATAAAGTTTTACCCTCTCCAGTTTGCATTTCAGCAATTTTGCCCTGATGTAAAACAACACCTCCAATTAACTGAACATCATAATGAACCATGTCCCATTTAATTTTAGTCCCAGCAGCATCCCAAGTTGTTAGATAGGTTGCTTTATCTCCATTTATACTTATAAAATCTTTTTCTGTAGCTAGTTCCTTATCATTATTTGATGCAGTTACTTCTACGAATTCATTTTCAGCAAACCTTCTTGAAGTTTCTTTTATAACCGCAAATGCAATTGGCAAGATGGTATTAAGGATTTCTTCAATTTTTTCAAGAATGGTTTTTTCAAGGCCATCTATTTCTTTGTATAATGCTTCCTTTTGCTCGCCTGGCAGTTCTTTGGAGTTTGCTTTTTCTGTTAATTCTTGAATTTGGGTTTTTTCTTCTGAAATAAAATCATGAATTTGTTTTTTAAAATCTATTGTTTTGTTTCTTAGCTCATCATTTGTTAAAGAGGTTAAATGCTCGCATTGTTTGTTTATTTCATCAACAATAGGAGCTATTTCCTTAACATCTTTATCATATTTGTTCCCAAATAATTTACCTAAGATATTTAAAAAACTTACCATATTTATATTTTACTTTTAAGGAAGTAAAGGTACTGTTTTACAAGAGCATACAAAATAAAAAAGGTCGAATTCGACCTTTTTATTAATATTCATCTTCGTTAAAGAAGAAATCATCTTTTGTAGGATAGTCTGGCCAGACATCTTCGATAGTATCCCATTGCATCCCAGGCTCTTCTTCCACCAGTTCTTCCAAGTTCTCAACTACTTCCATTGGAGCCCCTGAACGAATGGCAAAATCAACTAATTCATCTTTTGTTGCTGGCCATGGCGCATCTTCTAATTTTGAGGCTAATTCTAAAGTCCAATACATTACAATATCGATTTAAGTATTTTGCAAAAGTATATTTTTTATTGACTTGAAAGTAAATTTGTTAATCTTTTTCCCACTCAATAGTAGGAATATTGTTTTCCATTAAAATGAATCGTGCCAAAACGAATAAATAATCAGATAATCTGTTGAGGTATTTTAAATGTAAAGGGTCAATTTTCACTTCCTCTCCTAGAGTCACTAAATTGCGTTCAGCTCGCCTACACACAGTACGTGCAATATGACATTTTGAAACCGCAGGGAGCCCAGAAGGTAGAATAAAATTCTTTAGAATAGGTAATGAAGTGTCCATTTTATCAATCTCCTTTTCTAGCAGCTCAATGTTCTCTTCAGCTATATTTGGTAATTTAATGGCCTCTTTTTCTCCGTCAAATGCGATACGGGAACCTAAATTAAAAAGTTGGTTCTGAATTTTAAGTAGTGTTTCTTTGTGGAGAACACTAATTTCTTGATCGTAAATATTGCCAATAAAGGCATTTAATTCATCAATAGTTCCGTAGCACTCTAGTTTAATATGGTTCTTTTTAACCATATTCCCTCCTAATAATTGAGTATTTCCTTCATCTCCTTTTTTTGTATAAATTTTCATAATTAAAATCGTATTGTATGATTTTCTTTGCTTAGTTCTGATTTGATAAATACAATGCCAATATAAAACAAATCAACAGTTAAAGTGGTTTTTTGATGTGATTTTATAAAGTTCCAAGCATTTTCCATTCCTTTTGACCAATGGATGTCATCAAAAATAAAAATAGTATTGTTATTTGCATATTTTAAGCATTTTTCAAAATATGCAATTGTAGGTTTCTCTTGATGATTTCCATCAATAAAAGCTAAATCAATAGTAATAATTTCTTCTAGTCTTTTTTGTAAAGTATTTTGAAAATCACCTAATGTAATATTGATGTTTCCAGCATTCATTTTATTAAAATTTTGTTGAGCAATTTTTGCTGTTTCTGGACATCCTTCAAAGGTGTAAACTTGTGAGTTCTCTTCTGCTTTTGCTAAATATAGTGTGCTTATTCCTAATGATGTCCCAAGCTCTAAGATGTTTTTAGTTTTATAGTATTGGATTATTCTGTAAAGCAACTTCCCGAATTTTGCATTTTTGGCGGAATTCTTAGCAATATCGTTTACTTTTCTGATTTTGGAATCATTTATATGACTTCCTGCACCAAAATCAGTAATTTTTATAGTTTGCTCTGATTTGCACAGCTCTTTTCTTAATTGTTCAATTCTTTCGCAATTTATATCGTCAGAATTGTCATTTAACACCTTTGTGATGAATTCATATAAGAATGGGGCCTGCGCGCTATGTTTATTTTTTGCAGTAAAAAAATACTTGATGTATCTTGCTATAAACAGGAGAACTTTCATAATTTTATTTGGCACAAATTACACAGAATTTACTATGTGGTTGTATTATTAGTCTTCCAAAAGGAATTGCTTGTTTACACTTGTTACAAATCCCAAATTCAGCATCCTTAATTTTATCTTGCATAGCTTTTAATTGTTGCATTTTGTTTTTTGCGACTCTTAATGCTGCCTCTACTACACTTTTATTATTAATCGCATCCATTCTGCTGATTCTTCCAATTGAGTTTTCTGGAGCGATGGGCTTACACAGTTCAGAGTACTCGTCTATTTTTTCTTGAGTACTTTTAATGTCATTCTTTATTTTCCGTTGTAATGCCTTTAATTGTGTTTTATCCATTAAGGCAAATGTATAATTTTTTAATGTACTTTTGTAATATGATAATTGTTACAGGTGCAGCAGGATTTATTGGCTCATGTTTGGTGGCAAAATTAAATAGTTTAGAAAAAACTAAATTAATTTTGGTGGATGATTTCTCAAGTTCTGAAAAGAATAAAAACTTGGAGAAAAAATTGTTTGAAAGCAAAATTGATAGAGTTAAATTTATAGAATGGTTTCGACAAAATACTAATAAAATAACAGAAGTATATCATATTGGAGCTAGGACAGATACTACTGAATCTGATGTTGCAATTTTTGATGAATTAAATTTTAATTATTCAAAAAGTTTATGGAAGATATGTGTGGAGAACAAAATTCGTTTTATTTATGCTTCATCAGCAGCAACTTATGGTTTGGGGGAATTTGGATTTGAAGATAATCATCATATCGTAGATCAATTAAGGCCCCTTAATCCTTATGGCGTTTCTAAAAATGATTTTGACAAATGGGTATTGAAGCAAAATAATCAACCTCCTTTTTGGGCTGGGGTCAAGTTTTTTAATGTTTATGGCCCTAATGAATTTCATAAAGGGAGGATGGCCTCAGTTATTTTTCATGCTGTAAATCAGATTAACACAACAGGAGGCATGAAACTTTTTAAATCTCATAACCCTAAATATAAAGATGGTGAACAATTGCGTGATTTTATCTATGTAAAAGATGTAGTTGATGTTCTTACTGTTATGATGACTAAAAAATTACAAAATGGGCTTTATAATCTTGGCAGTGGAAAAGCTCGAACTTTTAATGATTTGGCAAATGCCACTTTTCATGCAATGGATCTTAAAAGTAATATTTCATACATTGATACTCCTATTGATATTCGTGATAAATATCAATATTTTACTGAAGCAAGCATGTCTAAACTATATAATGTTGGGTATAAAAAAATCTTTACTAATCTTGAGGATGGCGTAAAGGATTATGTGCAAAATTATTTGCTAAATAGAAAATATTTCTAGAGCTCCTCTCTTAGGTTGACTAAAAACCCTCTTATATCTTTTAAATGGTTTACAATCTCAATATTATCGATTGTATCGGTTTTGTTTTCTCTTAATTTCTTTTTAGCTCCTTCTACGGTAAACCCTCTTTCTTTAAGTAAGTGGTAAATAATCTGAATATTCTTAATGTCTTTTGGAGTAAAAAGTCGGTTTCCCTTTTTGTTCTTCTTAGGTTTTAAGATGTCAAATTCTTTTTCCCAAAAACGAACTGCTGAAATATTAACACTAAATATTTCCGCTACCTCACTTATTTTATAAAAAATTTTTTCAGTTGGTTTATTCTTTAATGCCATTAGTCAAATGATTGATTATTTTGAGAAGAAATTTCTAACATTTTTTCATATTGATCAGGAGTAAGATCGTTATAATAAAAATTAACAGGATTAATTTTTTTCCCATTATAATGTACTTCATAGTGCAAGTGAGGAGCAACTGATGTGCCGGAGCTTCCAACATAACCAATAACATCTCCTCGTTTTACTTTTTCTCCTCTTCTTACAATGTATTTTGACATGTGAGCGTATAATGTTTTGTATCCGAACCCATGATCAATTATTACATGATTCCCATAACCTCTTCTGCTTTTTCGTACTTTGAATATTTTACCATCACCTGTAGCGTAAATTGGAGTTCCTGTTTTTGCTGAAAAATCCATTCCAGCATGGAATTTTTTTGTTTTGTAAATAGGATGAATTCTTGACCCGTATCCGCTTGCCATACGACTTAAATCTTTGTTTGAAACAGGCTGTATAGCAGGAATTGATGCGAGCATATCAGCTTTGTTTTTTGCTAGATCAATTATATCATCAAATGATTTTGATTGTATGTAAAGCTGTTTTGTAATTTGATCAATTTTTTTAGTAATATCAATAACAAGTTCCGCATTGTTATAACCAGTTAAATCTTGATATCTGTTTATTCCACCATACCCTGCTTTTCGGATAGATTTAGGAATAGGATCAGCTTCAAAAATAACCCTATAGATGTTATCATCTCTTTGTTGTATGTCGTCAAGCACTAGTTCCACTTGTTGTAATTTGTCTTGTACAATTTCATATTGATCACTAAGTTGTTTGATCTCTCGGTTTAGAATTTTTTCTTTTGGACTGTCAAAAAATTGAAAGAAGATAATTACCATTACTAACCCTATAAAAGCACTCCCAATAAGAAAATAAAACAAGTTTTTTATCTTATTTACTCTACTAAGTTCAATTCGCTTGTAACTTAGTGTTTTAGTATCGTAATAATATTTTACTTTAGCCATGTTAAAATAATTGCGCAAATTTACTTATTTTGCATTAGATAAGGGGTTAAAGATTCTTGATTTCTAACAACTTATTGTGAATTGAAAAGATAAAGACAGAAAATGCAAGCCAATACGCTTAGAAAGCTATACTTAGATTTCTTTAAATCAAAACAGCATAAAATTGCCGTATCAGCATCCATGGTAGTGAAAAATGACCCTACTTTGATGTTTGCAAATGCGGGGATGAATCAGTTTAAAGATATCTTTTTGGGGAATTCTGATCCAAAAAATTTGCGTGTTGCAAATTCACAAAAATGTTTGCGTGTTTCTGGTAAACATAATGATTTAGAAGAAGTTGGACATGACACTTACCATCATACAATGTTTGAAATGTTAGGATCTTGGAGTTTTGGAGACTATTTTAAGGAAGAAGCTATTGATTGGGCTTGGGAATTTTTGGTTGATGTTTGTCATTTAGATACAGATAGATTATATGTTACCATTTTTGAAGGGGCCAGTGAGGATAAATTAGAGAAAGATAATGAAGCATTTAATTTTTGGAAAAAATATTTATCAGAAGATAGAATTTTAAATGGGAATGCGAAAGATAATTTCTGGGAAATGGGCGAAACAGGACCTTGTGGCCCCTGTTCTGAGATTCATTTTGATAATAGAACAGATGTAGAAAGAGCGCAAGTAAGCGGACAATCATTAGTAAATAAGGAGCATCCACAAGTAATTGAGATTTGGAATTTGGTTTTTATGCAATACAATCGATTTTCAGATGGGAATTTGAAGCCGCTACCAAATCATCATGTTGATACTGGTATGGGATTTGAGCGTCTTGCAATGATTATGCAAGGAGTGAAATCCAATTATGATACCGATATTTTTCAGCCGATTATACAAGAAATAGCTATAAAAGCTAGTGTTAATTATGGGGATAATGAAAAGCAAGATATTGCTATGCGTGTTATTGCCGATCATGTTAGAGCAATAGCATTTTCTATAGCTGACGGGCAGCTACCTTCAAATGTAAAAGCAGGTTATGTTATTAGAAGAATTTTAAGAAGAGCTATTAGGTACGCTTATACTTTTTTAAATTTGAAAGATGCATTCATGCATGAATTAGTGCCAGTGCTTGCAAATCAGATGGGGGAGCAATTTGAAGAGTTAAAGGCTCAAAAAGATTTAATACAAAAAGTAATAAAAGAAGAAGAAAATTCTTTTTTAAGAACTTTGGATGATGGGTTGAAAAGAATTGAGCAGATCATCAAAAAAGCTGATGGAGAAATTTCAGGGAAAGAAGTATTTGAATTATATGATACTTTTGGATTTCCTGTTGATTTAACAGCTTTAATATTAAATGAGCAGAATTTAAATTTTAATAAGGATGATTTTAATAAAGAAATGAGCAAACAAAAAGAAAGATCAAAACAAGCTGGTAAAACAGAAACAGGAGATTGGATTGTACTTATGGATGATGAAAAAGAAGAGTTTGTAGGATACAATCAGTTAGAAGCTAAGGTGAAGATTACGAGATATAGACCAGTAAAATCAAAAGAAGGTGAACAATACCAATTGGTATTTAACTTAACCCCTTTTTATCCTGAAGGTGGTGGGCAAGTTGGAGATACAGGTTTTATTAAAAGTGGAAGTGATAATGTTAGGGTAGTAGATACTAAAAAAGAAAATAAACTTATAGTT